>CAZYTI010000494.1:0-4248 GCA_964650065.1 uncultured bacterium | reverse complement strand
ATAAGCCTGTTTCAACGGACATAGCGATCAATCCGAATATCGTCTATGGGCACAAGTATGGGCTGGCTTTAACGATGGATATGTACCAGCCGAAAAATCACAATGGTGCTGCTGTGCTCTTCATGAACAGCGGTGGTTTTGTTTCTGGTCATGTACGGCAGTATGAAATTGTAGAAGGCAACTATCGGTTGGTCGGTCCTGATGAACTGCTGTTGTTGCCCTATAAGTTTCATTACCCGCCGCTGGAGCAATTTAGTTACAAGGATCTGCTTGCCAATGGGTTTACAGTATTCGATATTCGCCATGGCAGCAGCCCGAAGTTTACATTAGATGAGATCGTCGGGGACGTGAGACGAGGTCTCCGGTTCGTTAAATACCACGCCGAAGAATTCAACATTGATCCCCATCGGATCGGACTGGCGGGCGCGAGTACCGGAGGGTATTTAGCCATATTCCTGGCCGTTTCGGCGGATGAGGGTGTCCGAGAAGCCGGTTCTCAAATTCAAGAAAGTGGAGATGAAATTGACAAAATGGATATTAAAGTACAGACGGTGGCAACCTGGTATCCGGCAGGTTATGACTTTCCAGTTGTAAAAGCAAACTTCCCGGAGGTTTATAAGAATGTTCAGGCTCTGCATGTTGATGACGAGATTCTAGATTCACTCTCCATAAAACACCACATATCTCCAAACGACCCGCCAGTGTACATGATTTATGGAGAAGATGATTTACCATTCATCACAGAGGTATGTCAAGCCATACATCGTGATTACCGGAAACTTGGACTCGAATCCAGGCTGGTCGGCATCCCGGGTACGGGTCACGAATTTCGCGGACAAAATAACGAGTACCACGCAGAACACGGGAAAAGGGCCATGTCAGAAATTGTTGCCTGGTTTAAAAAGTATTTGATTAAATAATCGTGTTCATCTTGACTGAATATCCTGTCACAGAATACGGTTCGCAACCACATCTACAGCCTCTACCGGAAACTCGGAGTGAAAACCAGAGGATAGTTACACCGTGATATTCTGAAAAATCGGACCTTACTTTTATAAAAAAACGGGAACCAACTAACTTTTTAGTCGTTTTAAAAATAACTTGCAACCTTTTTCAATATAAAACTGTCTTATATAATGAATACAGGGATTGGATTTAGGATGGAGACAATGAAACAGATCACGAGGCATGAAGCCGAAAATTTATTCCATACATCTCAGGTTATCACTTCCAACGTTGTTCAAGATCAAGAAGAAGTGCAGGTCGTTTTTACACTGTCCGAAAATCGTGCTTTCTTACTCAAGTATAATCTTCATGATCATGTAAAGCGTTATTTCCTGGGGACTGTCAAGTAATCAACCCACGGCTTTCGGTACTTTTCTATATGATAGGCGAAGGATTCTACTCCTTCGCCTTTTTATTTGGGTGGCACCTGATCCACGAAAGCCTTTGCTTCCTTTGTCCAACCTTTTACGATCTCCTTCATTCGCAATTCGATTTTTTTATTGTAGGACAATTTATTATCCCACCATTTTAATCACTGAAAATGCGGCCCCTTGGGGATCCTGCAGTACTGCGAACCGCCCGACTTCCGTGATATCTGTGTAATTCAGTGATAATCCGTGGTGTTTCTTTAAATCAATCTTGAGGATCAGAAAGTGGATGTCCTTCAGAATTCGTTTCCACGGGCAATCCCTCCATTCGCATGATCTTTAAAGCATTCGTTGTGGGGCAGCATCCGGATCGAATTTTATAATCGAAAATCAATTCCCCCTCACAAACATGGTCCCGGAAATGGAGGTTACGTATCCCGGGATAGTGATCGGCCAAGGAGGTGAGTTCCAAATCATGGGTGGCCAACAATCCCACACCATGGGCTCCCATCAATCCTTTCAAATAGGACCGGCTACCTATCAATCTCTCCCGGTTATTCGTCCCTCTAAAAATTTCATCGATTAAAAACAACAGAGGAAATTCTTCTCCGGATTGTAATCTTTCCAATAAGCGTTTCAGGCATTTTACCTCCGCATAAAAATAGGACAGTCCATCTGTGATGGAATCTTTGATGCGAATACACGTATGCAAACGGAATGGGACAGAATAAAAATGCGTGGCATTCACCGGCGCCCCGGCATATGCCAGACTCAAGTTGATGCCCACGGTTTTGATGAACGTGCTTTTTCCACTCATATTGGAACCGGTGATTATATCTATTTCGCCTAATTCTTTGATGTCAAAATCGTTACAGATTTTTCGCTCATGAGTAATCAGAGGATGGCCTAAATTCAACGCATGGAAAACCGGTTTTGCATTGGAATCGATCTCGGGGAATGTGTACTCCGGATGCAGATACGCGAATCCGGCGAGGGAGATGAGAGCCTCCAATTCATTGAATGTTTTTAACCACACGGGCAGAGATTGGGCAACACGATTTCGATAATGGATGACGAGCCAGGCAAAGAAGAAATCCCAGGGAAACAGTACGTTTAGAATCATGGTCATCACTGGATTCATTCGCAGCCCAATGGCTGCCGAAACAGTCTTTATGCGTTTCAGTTGGAGGGTAGGCGACACATGAGCATCACAAAATGGTTGACACAAGTCGGCCAGGTGCATATGGGAAGAATAGGGATAATGCTCCAAAAAATGGATCATTTTACTAAACTTACCCAGATCATCGTCCATTTTTTCTATGATATAAAAAAAGTCTTTGGCAATATCCACATTGAGTAAAAAAAAGACTGCATATGCACATAAGGTCGCAATCCAGTAAGCGGGAATTAAACCCAGACTATTCAGCACAAAAAGCGTGATGTTCACTGCAATAAAAGTGGCCGAAACGAACAAAAGCAATTTCAATCGCCGAACCGGCAGTTGGGCATCGATCCATCGCAGCATATTTTTACCTTTCAGGAGAACTGAGGAAACTTGTTTAAATTTCAACAGGAGGTGGTTTCGAAAATGGGACAGGTTGGTCAATTCACGAACGATATTTTGACGGTATTTCAGAAGATCGATGTCGGGTTCGGATATGGATAACCACTCGGCAACGAGCCAACTTCCCTCTTGTGTAATGCTCGAATCGATGAGGTGGTGAAGTGATTGGTAACCCACGAGATCAAGATCAAGGGACCGTGGCGAATGAGAAAACCGATCCGGTACTGAAGGTACTGGCAGCACGTTCCAATTCAGATCCATTCGAGCCAACTGGTCGGATTTCATGGATATCCATATGTGATAAGTTGCAATCCACCTCTCGAGTCTGCGATGAAAAAAAACAATGATAAAGAAGAGTACGAGGGACATGACCAAGGTCAGGTTCCCCCAAAATGGTTTCCAATAGGTAAAAACAGTCCAGGTGACAATGCAGCCCACAATGAAAAGACCAAGACGAATCCACGAATACGTGCGACTCGTATTTTGCAGGCGAAGAATCCGTCGCCGTATCCGCTCAATTTGATTCTGGAGTGCTTTACGTCGAGTTATTCTTTTCATCTCTCCCTCTCGATACATTAATCTGGATATTTCATAAATCAACAAGACCCCGGCCTTGGAGAGAACCGGGGTCCTATTTTAATTACCTATGATTCTGAGATGCTCACTGTTTATCAACGATTCTAAATTCGATTTATCCCATGGGCATTCGGTATACCATTTAAAGCCTCCATAGATATGAAGCCTTGAAAAAGAGCCCCCTCTTCGTTTCCAAAAATCGATCATTTTCCACATACTGATCATTTTCCCACTTGATTTTATGATACAGAGAACCGTATCCGATATGAATCACAGTTCCCGGAATATACGTAAAAGATGTGAGAAAATCACTCTTCAATTCTTCATAGAAAGTATCGTACTCCAGTATGATACGGAAGAAGAGGTACCTGTTCACCTGGTACGTATTCCGAAGCCGAATGATGCCATAATCGAATTCCTTGACACCATCGCTGTCTCTGGTGAAATCATGATAGGTCAGACTCAAATTAGAGTGAAACTTCTCCGAGGGCAGGTAGATGATACTGGATGTGGCCGTATTTCCCCTCCCCTGATACGGATCAACAATATACCTGATTTTATTACTATAACCATAATACCACGAGAAATAAAGCTGCTTGGTAATTTGGCTGCTTCCATGCACATTAAATCCACTGGTATTGAATTTTTCTCCCAGGAAAATTTCTGTTGAATAACCATAACCAAGACGGACGCTGGTACTCCTCGGCAGAACGAACGTTAGATAGAAGGCATTAT
>CAZYTI010000493.1:0-4252 GCA_964650065.1 uncultured bacterium | reverse complement strand
GAATGGGCATGAAACGATTCCTTTCAGCGTGGCTTATAATAAAAACAGGGAGACGAAATATAGTCGATATTTTGTTTCCCCACCGGGTGATCCGGATCAGGTCTATTTTAGTGAACTGCAGTTGTCGTTTTTGAGGAGACTTCGGGCTGCGATGAATGTGGTATACTCCTTTGAAGCCCGCAGGAAACTGGAATGGCTTTTAAGAGATAAAAAACCGGACATGGTCCAAACCCTGCAAATACCCACCGTGTTGTCCTTCAGCCTGATCGATGGGGTGAAGCGCTATGGATTGCCTGTGGTCAGTCGCCTGTCGAATTACCAACTCCTCTGCCCTACTGAACATTTTTTAAGGTTTGATCGTGTGTGTGAGGCATGCGAGATATCGCTTCTATGGGCGATCAGTTATATATGTGCTCGGAACTCCATTCCCCTGAGTACCCTGCGTGTTTTAGCGCTCGGGATACATCGGTTGAAAAAGACTTATGATAAAATTGATTGTTTCGTTGTGCCGTCTCAGTTCTTGCGAAGTAAGATGATTGAGAACGGCTTTCCCCGGTCAAAAGTGGAATATCTCCCCAGTTTTATCGATACCCATGCATTCCAACCGTCATATCAATCCAGCAATTATATTGTCTATTCGGGAAGGATCGCTCCGGAAAAAGGAATACCCGATTTGGTAAAGGCTTTCAACAAAATAACTTCCAAAGTGAAGCTGATCATTGCCGGTAATTATCTTAACCCGGAAGGTGAGAGAGTCAGACGCTGCCTGGAAGGGTGCAGCATGAAAAACATCGAATTTGTGGGATATCAACCTCTCGATAAATTGCAAACCCTCATGCAAAATGCCATGTTCACGGTTTGTCCTTCCATCTGGTACGAGAATGCTCCCATGAGTATATATGAGAGTTATGCCATGGGTATACCCGTGGTTGGCACACGTTTTGGTAGTATACATGATCAAGTCATGGATGGAAGGACCGGTTTACTTTTTGAACCAGGTAATATTGATGACCTGGCCGATAAGATGGCATATCTCATTCATCACAAATCAAAGCTTAGTGACATGGGGAAGGAAGCCAGGGGAATGGTCGAGGCGCAACATAGCCCTCAGGTGCATTATGAACGACTGATGGGCGTTTATGATAAGGTCATGAGAAAATAGAAAGTAGAATCGGGTGTTATGGACAAGATTATTGAATTACTGATTTTCTCCAACATGGGATTGGTCGCCATTGGCGCGATTCTGTTTTCAAAGAATCCAAAGCGGTTTATCTTAGGGATGATTTTCGTGACGGCACCATGGCAGGGGGGATACTGGCTGCCTTTTATTCAAACCGATGTCCGTTTTGCTCATGTCCTTAGTATCATTCTTTTCATATATTCATTGGTCAGGCCATCAAAGATAGGGAGAAAAGATCCCTTCATAAGAAGTATATTCATCCCGATGATCGGTATGATCGGATGTGCATTTTTTGCGGCTGTTCAAGCACAAGATCCTGCTCTCGCCTTTGGCGGTGTGTTTACTCTAACCATGGATTATCTTTTACTGATCTGTATTTTGGGGGCCATCGAAAAGCCTCAGGATATTGTCTATCTCTTGCATTTTCTTTTCGCAGCGGTGAGTTTCCAAATCGGATTGGCGCTTTTACAATACAGAATTCCATATTATAAATTGGGCATTATTGATGTAGAATCTTCCTACTATCTATGGTGGAGAATGCATGGTACATTTGGACATCCCAACCAGTTGGGGATGTTCCTCATGTTTGTTCTGCCTTTTCTATTTCGTTATTTAATCATTGTGGTGAGATATAATAAGATTAAGACGACCGTTGTTGTCCTGATGATTTTTCTGCTATCAGCATTTTCTCTTTACACGACACAAAACCGGGGATCCGAGACCGCTCTTGTGGTCGGTATGCTGATTACCATGTGGATAGATATGTTCAGGAGGAAAGTCAAGATCAGAAGGACGTTGGTAAAGGTGACCTTGATTATATTGGCTTTTGGCAGTTTGGCCATGATCCGCTATGGCGGTCGGCTTTATGATCAGTTTTTTAATCAACCTCGTGATATTTATGACATGGCAGAAGCGCGGGCCCTGCTTAACCAAGAGGCCATGCCCCGGGTTTTTGATAATTTGCCTTTCGGTGTGGGCATGGGGAATTATGAATCGGGTTTCTGGAGAGAAACCATGGTCCATAATTTGTATTTATTGATTACTGCTGAAATTGGCATCGGTTTCATTTTCTTTGTGTGGATCATATTCGTCTTTTTCTATGAGGCCATAAAACTCATACGTGTAGGGAATTTTTTCATCAGTAACCTGGGATCGGCCTTTTTGGCCACCCTGATCGGATTTTTGATATCTTCCTGGGTGGGACCTGACTGGTTTTTATCGAATCAGGTTCGAATGAGCTTCTGGATAATATGCGGAATGATCTTGAGCGCGAACAGATTATGGATACGGATGGAAAAACTGAATCAATTGAGTCGAAAAAAGCAATTTCTTGAACGTAATGGAGGATCTGACAAGAATGATGTCGATCACATCCGATCATACGACTGACATTTAAAATGGAGAACCGTATAGATGGGCATATTTGATACCCTGCGCACGACTTCAAGGGAAAAGAAATATGATTGCTTCATTGAAAGCATAAAGCCCACGGGGGATCATTTGATACTGGATATCGGTGCGGGGAATGGACTCTTTTTAGAACAGAATTATCCCCATAAAGATAAAATAGTCGCTTTGGATATCATTTTCCATGACTTGGTGGAACTTAGGAATAAGAATCCACAGGTCAATTGTGTTTTAGGGAATGCAGAGCAATTGCCTTTTAAAAATGGATCCATACCCATTGTATTTGCCAATGCGGTCATTGAACATGTGGGTCATTTTGAGAATCAAGGGCGTTTTTCGGCAGAAATTCAGCGGGTCGGTCAGAAATATTTTATTACGACTCCCAATAAGAATTTTCCATTCGAGTTTCATTACAAACTACCGTTTTATCAATTTATACCCAAAACTGTCCAGAAGTGGTTAAACAAGAAATTTGGCATCGGACTCTGGTATCACAAGGGAGTTTGGGAGGACATCAATTTGTTGACACTTCGAAAATTGAAAAAATTATTTCCCGGATCTGAATTTATTAAAGTCAGAGTCACCGTATATCCTGAAACCCTCATTTGCTATAAAGTTTAATTCATGAGTACTGTCGAGAGATTATTAAAAAATACCGGTGCGATCATGCTCGCCAGGGGTGTTCAGCCTATATTATCTACAGTCCTCGTGATCGTCATTGCCCGTATATGGAGTGTGGAAGCATACGGAAAATACACGACGGTTTTTTATCTTTTATTTATCTTTCAAGTCGTATGCTCATTCGGACTGAATCCCCTCCTCACCCGGGAGGTGGCCAAAAATAGAGAATTGGCCAATAGGCATTTGAACGGCGGCATCGTGCTTGGTGTTCCTTTTTCAATTCTCAGTATGTTGGTCATGATGAGTATCAGTCATTTCATGCAATATGAACATGACGTTGCAATGGCTGTGAGCATTGCGAGTATATCATTAATTGCATCCGCTTTAGCAGATTGCTTTGAAGGCGTCATCGCCGGAAATGAGAGGATCCGAACGATTGCCAAGGTTTGGACGCTGGAGGTTATTTTAAGATCCGGTCTCAGTATCTTGATGGTGTATATGGGATATGGTTTGTTGTCTGTCGTTTCTGTATATGTTATTGCTCGATTTATTACTCCCCTAGTGTATTATATACTTATAAACAGAGCCATTGTTCGAGTGCGACTCGACATCGATTTGGAATTCACAAAGGGATTGCTAAAAAAAACATATATTTTCGCACTCATTCTCATCTGTGCAACGATATTCTGGCGTATTGATGCCGTGATTTTACCCAGGATGAAGAACAACATCGAAGTCGGATTATTCGGCGCAGCACATCGTCTTTTTTATTTCAATCATCTCATGGTCGTGAGTTTCTTTACGGCTTTTTTCCCTGTCATCTCACGCTTATTCGCCAAACAAAGTGAAGCTTTCCAAATTGCCTGTAAAAAGTCGATTCAGTTTCTCACGATACTCTGTCTGCCTCTGGCTTTATTTGTGACGTTTTTCTCGAAAAATATCATCTTTCTTTTCTTTAAGGAAAAATATATAGATGCAGCTCCGGCACTCATCATTTTAATGTGGGCATTGGTTCTGTTTGCTATCACTGAGGTATTTGGATAC
>CAZYTI010000492.1:0-4259 GCA_964650065.1 uncultured bacterium | reverse complement strand
TCCCCCTCACCACTCACCACTCACCAATTACCAATATCCACTCACTCATATTTCAACGCCTCAGCCCTCCGGAGGCGGATCTACGCGTTAAAATACTATTCGTATTTTAACGCTTCGACCGGATTCGCCAAAGCAGCCCTAATTGCCTGAAAAGCCACAGTTGAAAAACTGATGACCAAAACCAGAAGAGCCGAAAGTACGAATGGGAAAACCGTCACAGAAATACGGTACGGAAATCCCTGAAGCCATCGCTGAAGAAGAAAATATGCTGCGGGCCATGCTACGACATTGGCAATAACAACCAGGATGAGGAGTTCCTTGCTAAGAAGCATGATAATGCCCGGTGTCGAGCTGCCTAAGACTTTACGAATACCGATTTCCTTGGTCCGTTGCTCTGTAGTGAAAGAGGCCAATCCCAAAAGTCCAAGACAACCGATAAAAATGGCAAGCAAAGTAAAATAGGAGAAGATCTCTCTCGATCTTTCAACGGTTTGAAACTGGTTATTGAAACTTTCATCCAAAAATGAATAATTAAACTGCTCATCCGGAAAAAGGGCAAGCCATTTATTTTCGATAAAATCCAATGTGCTTGATATATCTTTTGGACTGATGCGAACGACGACGTTGTCTAAAAAATTATAGGAATATGGGAAGTCGGGATCCCACCCCATATAGATGGGTTCGACCACCTGATCCATAGTTCGTAAATGAAAATCTTTTACGACGCCGATCACGGTTCGAGGTACCCACCCTCTCCCATAAGGATTTGAGGCACGAATGGTCTTCCCTACGGCATCATCCCAACCGAATCGTTTCACGGCGGTTTCATTAATGATAACAGAGGCTTTTGCATCGGTTCCGAATTCTTTTGAAAAATCCCTTCCCGCCACGAGTTCCATACCCAGGGTAGAAATAAAATCAACATCCACATTCATCTCATCCATCAACTGTGTTTGTTGCACCGTATAGCCCTCGGGAATCTTGTCGTTGGTGGCGAAACCACCTCCAGGGATTGTCGATGAAGCCGAAATTTTGAGTATGCGCGGGTGGGATTTGAATTCTTCCTTTATCACGGGCAGAGATCGCTGGGTCGACCTTTCGCTTGCACGAATCACGATGACATGCTCCTTATTAAATCCGGCGTCTTTGTTTTTCATATAATTCAATTGATGGATGATTAGACCGGTGCCGATGATGAGTGTGACCGATATCGTAAATTGAACCACAACGAGAATCCGCCTGAGTCGCGTATTCGATGAACCCGATTTCAAACGTCCACAGAGCACTTTGACAGGCTGAAATCCCGATAGAAAAAAAGCTGGATAACTCCCTGCCAAAATACCGACAATCAAGGTCAAACCTATCAAACCGGGCAGGAGCCACGGGATTTCCACAGGATTAAAACTCAACTCAAGGCGAGTGAATGAATTCATTTGCGGTAAGGCCAGTTGAACGAGTATGACAGCGATGATCAAAGATAAAACGCTCAGAAGTAACGCTTCGCTCAAAAATTGAGAGACCAACTTGTTCTTAAACGCGCCAAAAACCTTTCGCATACCGACCTCCCTGGATCGATTTGCCGAGCGGGCCGTTGCCAGATTCATAAAATTGACACAAGCAATGAGCAGAATGAAGATTGCCACGACAGAAAAGATGTACACATAATGTATCGGGCCCACCTCCTGTCCCAGGGGACGAAGGTAGATGTTCCTCAGCGGGTGAAGGAAGAGCTCTTCTGTAGCGCCTTTGGCCTTCAACCTTTCACCATCTTTTCTCTCTAAAAGACCGCTTATCTTGTCATTCACGACTTTATAATCGATGCCCTCCTTCAAGAGTAGATCGGTACGAAAATTAAAGGATAGCCAATCATTCAGAGCAGGATGATTCACACCCATCAATTCATAGACGGTCTTGAATGAACAGATTGCATCATAAATCATGGTCGCATTTTGAGGCATATTTTCAATGATGCCGGTCACGGTATATTGTTCTTCATCATTGAAACGAAGTATTTTGCCCAGCGGATCTTCATCACCGAAACATCCCCGGGCGGCATCCTCGGTGAGCACGATGGCATAGGGTGTACTCAATGCGGTACCCGGATCTCCTTTGATCATGGGCCAGGTGAATAGTTCAAACACCGAATCATCCGCGTAAACAATCCGTTGAATGAAGGATTCTTTATCCTTGTAGATCACATATGCTCCGGATCTTCCACGAAATCGAACCGCATTCTCCACTTCCGGATATTCATCGCGGAGCGCTTCTGCAGCCAGGGCGTTACTGGAGGAATGGATAAGTTCAGTTCCACCAATATTGACATTCACACAGAGTCGGAAAATCCGATTTCCTTTATCATGATAACCATCGATATTGAGTTCGGAATGAATGTAAAGCACCAGAAGGATACAGCAAGCCATACCGATGGCCAGACCGGCAATATTGATAAATGAATATCCCTTATGCCGTCTGATGTTGCGAAATGCGACTTTTAAATAATTTTGAATCATGGCACACCTCCAAAATCCCTTGTGAATTAAAAAAGGTAATGTGGAGTTTAATGTCTGTCTCCAATACCACGCACATGCTCTTATGGATCCATCCGTCCGGTAAATCTCTTTAAATTCTTCCTCATAATCGCCTAAAATAGAAAATTTTTCTGTAGACTTCGTCGAAAAGCGGAGAAGCCATTGGGCCAGCTTTGGAGGATCATGTTTTTTTTGCATGAACGGATCTCACCAAATTCTAAGTATGATTTATACTGAAATTCCGGACATATATTTATACTGAATTTCCGTACTTATGTTGCAAAATTATTTCATAATTCAAAATATCCTGAGGTTGGCATTTTAGGGTGGTTTACATAACACACAGAGCCACCAAGACTCGAAGGCTCAAAGAAAAATGAAATTAAGGATCGTTGATATATTGAAGCGATATTACCAAACGCTCCCTCATTATGATCAGGCTATTCCCTATTAGGTAAGTCTGTCATTTCGACGCCGATTTATCGGGGGAGAAATCTTAATAACCTGCTTTCTCCTTCTTATCCACGCGCTCCTCTTCTCCAGGAGGTAAAACAGGTCGCTTTCGAAAAATCCGGCGGGAAACGCCATGCTGATATTCCTTGGCATCCCGGTCGATGCGATTCACACCTCCGGAAAGATATCCCAGCGCCGCAGACGTATGTGCAAGACCGGCCTTGCATACCAGCTCCATCCAATCCCCCCTGGCGGTTTCATCCGCCGCTTCGGTGGTTGCCGAAAAATAGGTAATTTTCGGACCGGTCACATCGGAACCGGTGACTTTCCTGGGCTTGAGCCTCGCTTCTACCTGGATCCCGTTATGGAAATATTCCCGATAGTTTTCCATATCCTGTCTGCCATATTTGATATACCGTTTATAGAGTCTCTGATTCATGGCATCCACATCCGGCTGCGCCCTGACTGCCGTAATGATGGTATCGAGGATTGCCCTCTGCGCTTTCATCAGTTCCGGATATTCCTTGTCCTCGAGCCAGCTGAATCCGGTGATATACCAACCCCGCGGCAACCAGTAACTCCTGGGCCCCACGTTCCGACTTCTCACCCATGCGCTGTATCCGGCAAAGAGTTGAACCCACTCGTGTGAGGGAACGCCATGGAGATCCAGAACCACATCGGGCAGCCAAATCTCCCGCAGTTTCTGCACCATACCCGCCTCCGGGTAACGATTTTCCCTGTCTCCGTTTCTGGATCGTACATCCGTACCCAGGGCACCGTAGCGTCCCGCATGCAGCATAAAATCGGGATTGATTTGTTGCATTTCATAGGCCATCTGGGCACCATCGGGATTTGCCACGGGATACAACACGAGGTTGACATTTTTCAGATGTTTCATATACGTCGTATCGATCGCGCATAATTCAGCCAATCTGAGAATATGACTGGTGCTGGACACTTCATTTCCATGAACACGGCCAACGAGAAATAGGGTCGGTTTGGTGGCATTGAGTTTGGCCTGGGAAAACAATCCGGTTTCCATGGGTGGAAAAAGATCGACGGTGAAAATATCATGATTCAGAAACGAGGTCGTTGAATAATAGACATGAATATTGGGAAATGTGTTCAACTTGGCCAATTTGTCTGCCACCCCTGTGGGATTCAGGGGTGCATCCCATTCCACCAACCGCTGTCCTGTATATTTGAATTTCTGATCGTAAAGCACGGGATTTTTCGTACTCGAGGGATTCCGGCTCCGGGGCAGGGTAATGATTTGGG
>CAZYTI010000491.1:0-4266 GCA_964650065.1 uncultured bacterium | reverse complement strand
CAGGAAGGTGAACTCTCAAAGGTTGAAACGAATACCATCGAAATTGGTTTCGGCCTGTCCAACGGATTCCATATTGACGCTATCATGCGATCCAAAGAATTGGTCTTAGAGGCTCTGAGAGAGGTCTTCGGTTCCAATATTCAATTCCGCTGTGTCAAAATGGATATTCCTCAAAAAAAGGTGGTTTCTTCAAAAGAAGAGAGATTGGCGGATTTGAAGACTTTAGGAGAAAAGGAACCGATCATTCAGAAAATCGTAGATGACTTTGAGGCCGAAATTGTAGAGTAGTCGCAGGAGGATAAGAAAATGGCGAAGTTTAATATGGCTGAACAATTTAACTTAATACAGAAACTCCAGAAAGACATGGCGAAGATTCAAGAGGCTTTAGAAGAGATGAGTGTCGAAGGAACTGCTGGCGGAGGCATGGTCACAGTGATTTCTACAGGAAAGCAGAAAATTCTCTCTGTAAAAATTGATCCTGAAGTTATTGACCCTGATGATGTCGAGATGTTGGAAGATCTCATCGTAGCCGCCACAAATCAAGCGTTGGACAAATCACGGGAACTGGCTCAGGAAGAAATGCAGAAAGTGGCGGGGGGTATGTTGGGGAATCTTCCTGCAGGTTTAAAAATACCAGGTTTAGGTTTTTAACGAGGGCCATCTTGAAATATTCGTCACAGATACTTGAACGCCTGGTTAAAGCCTTCTCCAGGCTTCCGGGAATTGGGGAAAAATCGGCACAACGCATCGCACTCTATCTTTTACAGGATGGGCGGGATGAGGGAGAAGATCTGGCAAAGGCGATTTTGGATCTTAAAAGCAAAGTAGGGTATTGCTCGATTTGTTTCAATTTAACAGAAGAAGAAATCTGTATCCTATGCCGGGATATTCAACGAGACAGTCAGACGATCTGTGTCGTTGAAGAACCTAAGGATCTTTTTGCGATCGAACGAACAGGAGGGTATCAGGGACGTTATCATGTCTTGGGCGGTGTACTCTCTCCCCTGGAAGGCATCGGTGAGGATGATCTTAGAATCAACGAGCTGTTGGCGCGACTGGATGGTAGCATTAAAGAAGTTATTCTGGCGACCAATCCCACTGTGGAAGGAGAGATGACAGCGGCTCGCCTGGCTAAACTCATAAAGCCAGCGGGTGTTAAAATTACCCGAATTGCCCGAGGTGTCCCTTTTGGGGGTGCATTGGAATTCAACGATGCCGTCACCGTTGCCAAGGCTTTGGAAGGTAGGATTGACGTAACCTTGGATTAACACGGTTTAGTAAAATTTACTAAGTGCATAGGGTCATTTAAATTATGAGTTTGCCAAATCAATTATCTCTTTTGCGCATCCTGCTGACACCCGTTTTTATTTATTTGCTCTTTGCGGACACAACTATATCGAGACTGGCCTCCTTGATCGTTTTTACTTTGGCAGCGCTGACAGATTGGTACGATGGTTACTGGGCACGAAAATTGGGCGATGTTTCGATGTGGGGTAAATTTCTCGATCCATTGGCCGATAAAGTACTCGTGTCCTCAGGAATTATTTGTTTTAGTATCCTGGGGTATATTGCTCCATGGATGGTGATTATCATCGTGATTAGAGATTTTTTGATTACAGGTCTTCGATCGTATGCCGTTTTTAAAGGGAAATCCATCGTAACCACGATGTTGGCAAAAGTAAAAACGTTCAGTCAGATTGGTGTTCTATATTTTATATTTATTTACCATCTATTCATTTCAGAAGGTTATTCAGGGGGTATGTGGGATATCGTACAAGATTTGAACCTCACTTGGGCCCTCATGTGTATTATTACCATTTTAACTATCATATCAGGACTCCGGTACATTATTGGAAACAGGTCCCATCTCCGGCAGATGGGATACGATCTTTACCGTATTTTCGTTCCTTCAGATATCTAACTTCTGGCTTCTGATCCGTGAAACAATTAGCGCGTTTTATTGCAACAAGCTTTTATTCGGGATATTCCCCTTTCGCACCCGGAACAGTGGGAAGTCTGGTGGCTCTCATCATTTTTTTCATGATTCCCGGACTCAGGGGAATTTCATTACTACTTTTAATCGGGATTGTGTTTTTTATCGGTGTCTGGGCCGCAACACAGGTTGAACGAACCGATGGACACGATGCATCCATCATCAATATAGATGAAATGGCAGGACTGTGGTTGTCACTGGTTTTTCTACCGGTTAGCGTATTCTGGGCATGGTGGATTATTGCATTCTTCCTCTTTCGGTTTTTTGATATCGTAAAACCGTTTCCTGTGGGATGGTCGCAAAAGTTGCATGGCGGATGGGGCGTGATGATGGATGATGTTTTGGCTGGGCTCTATACAAATCTCGTGCTTCAGATAGTTTTACGACTCATATCTTCGTAGACATATTTATCTATCCATCGGTGTATTCAATTATGAAGGATGTGATGTAAGTTATGCGTGCTGAGATTATTTCTATTGGGGATGAATTGCTCACGGGTCTCACTGTGAACAGCAACGGTGCTTTCATTGGAGAAAAGTTGGCTGGTTTGGGTTACGATGTGCGTTGGATAACAACCGTAGGAGATAATGAAGAAGATCTCACCCATGCATTGAGTCAGGCATACCAACGGGCTTCAGTCGTCATCGTAACAGGGGGATTGGGCCCTACGCATGATGATATCACCATGAGCGTCGTGGCTCGATTTTTCAATTCTGGGATTGTTTTTAAAGAGGAAATTCTTAAAAAGATTGAGGCGCGTTTCCATAAGATGGGTAGAAAAATGTCTCCGGCCAATCGGGGACAGGCAGAGGTTCCTGAAAAAGCCGAAACCATCGAGAATGCCATCGGGACCGCACCCGGATTATTATTTAAACAAGAAGGACGTCAATTTTTTATCATGCCTGGGGTTCCCGCTGAGATGCGCCGGATGATGGAAAAATCAGTACTCCCGATTTTAGAAAGTCAGGGGAGTGGACGTATCATGCGATCGAAAATGTTGCGTACTGTGGGTATTCCGGAGTCGGATCTCTATGAGATGATTCGGACTGTTCCTGAAATATTCCCCGACATTAAACTCTCTTTTCTACCACAAGCACCGGGCGTTGTGATTCGATTGGTGGTTACAGGAGCTTCGGTTGAAGCATGCGATGAAAAACTCGCTAAAGGGTGTGATATGATTCGAGAAAAGGTGGGGATTTTCATCTATGCCGATGCGGATATCTCTTTGGAAAATGTGGTGGCCGAGTGGCTCCTGCGAAAGCATTGGACCATCGCTGTTGCAGAATCCTGTACCGGCGGATTAATCTCCCATAAACTCACCAATGTGCCTGGCAGCTCGAACTATTTCAATCGTGGTGTGGTGGCATACAGTAATGAAGCAAAAATGCAGATTTTGGGTGTGCCGGAAGAGATACTCTTGAAGCATGGCGCCGTGAGTTCAGAAACGGCCATAGCCATGGCAGAAGGCGTTAGGCGGATCAGTGGAACAGATATCGGATTGTCCACGACGGGAATCGCAGGACCGGGTGGTGCAACAATATCCAAGCCGGTCGGATTGATTTATATGGGTTATGCTGATGGCACCCGATCGCTTTCGGAAAAGCACCATTTTGGAAAAGATCGCAAGTGGAATAAACTCCGTTCCGCTGTCACTGCGCTGGACCTGGTGAGGAGGGTCCTTTCGGGGTATCTTTAGATTGAACTTGATTTTTAATTTGAAAGTGTTATGTTATAAATATTCTGATGACCGGGGAGAATTCTCTTTGGTTTCGGTGAACCGTGAAAGGGTCACAATTGGCAGAAATCATCCGGACATTTATCGCGATCGCGATCCCTGATCATATCCGGGAAAGCATAGGGGATTTCCAAAATCGTCTCCGTAAAACAGGGGCGAATGTCAAATGGATCCGGCCCGAGAGTATTCACATTACTTTAAAGTTTTTGGGTGAAATTGAGCCTGAACTTAGTAATAAAGTTAAATCGAAGTTAGCGAGTGTTGCGGATGTGATGGATTCATTTAAAATACAAATTTCTGGTTCGGGCGCTTTTCCCAATTTTAACAGACCACGCGTTGTATGGCTTGGATTGAAACCGAATCCAGATAATTCATTAATTAATTTATTTAACTGGATTGATAATAATTTGTCTGAATTGGGATTCGACCGGGAAAAAAGAAAATTTTCACCTCATTTAACATTGGGCAGAATAAAGAATCCCGGGAATTTTGAAGCACTGTTTAAGTACATGGGAACAAATAAATTGCAGGAATTAGA
>CAZYTI010000490.1:0-4268 GCA_964650065.1 uncultured bacterium | reverse complement strand
CTCCGGCGCGATTGCGTTCGAGAAGTCGATCACCATCTCCTGCTCACGGTTCAGCTCGGGAATATCGACAAAATCCGCATAGTCTCCGATCAAATGTTTGCAGAAGTAATCGGCCCTCAGCCAGAAGAAATACTCGTTCATGTTCCCGAAGCCGTGGCGCTGCCCCGGAAAAATGAAGAAATCAAAACGCTTGTTGGCTTTGATGAGGGCATTGGCCATTCGTATCGTGTTCCCCGGATGGACATTGTTATCGATATCCCCGGTACAGATCAACAACCGGCCTTTCAAATTTTTGGCGATCTCCGAATTCTTTTCGATATCGTATTCGAATTTGATATTTCCTTCCTTGTCCTCTACTTCTTTCACACCGTGGTGTTTCTCGCTCCACCACCGGTTGTAGATGTTGTTCTCGTGATTGCCGGCAGAAGACACCGCCACCTTGAAAAAGTCTGGATAGACCAGCATGGCCGCCGTGGACATAAATCCACCACCCGAATGGCCGAAGATACCGACCTTATCGATGTTAATAAAGAGATGTCTATCCGCCAATTGCTCAATAGCGGCCTTTTTATCGGCTAAACCGTAATCGCGAAGGTTGCCGTACCCGTAGTTATGGTACCATTTCGACCGGCTGGGATGTCCACCACGGTTCCCCACGGTGATGACGATGAACCCAAACTGAGCCAGCCTGTCTGTCCGGTCCATCCTGCTGGAAAAGGACTTACTCACCGACTCGGTCTGAGGACCCGGATAGACATAGGCAATGATGGGATATTGCTTCGTCTCGTCAAAATCATAGGGCTTGTACATGACCCCATAGAGGTCGGTCAAACCATCATCAGCCTTGACCTTAAAGGGTTCAGGAAATTGGTACCCGGCTTCCGTGAGCAGAGAAAGATCGGCGGTTTCCAGATCGAAAATTTTATTGCCCCGGTTGTCCCGCAATTCCGCTTTGGGCACCGTATTGACCCTGGAATAATTATCGACAAAAAACCGGTGGGAATCGCTCATGCGCACAGAATGATTGAAATTCATCGCATCGAGCCGTTGGAGGCCGGTCCCATTGAAATTCACCCGATACATGTGGAGAAAGTAGGGATCCTCATCTTTCTCATGGGCGTTGGCCGAAAAATAGAGCACCCGGTTTTTCTCATCGATCCCCACAATATTATTGCAATGGAAGGGACCCGAGGTGATCTGATTCTTCAGGTTGCCGTCACCGTCGAAGAGATAGAAATGGGCCCATCCGTCCCTCTCCGACCAGTGAATGAGTTCACTGCCGTTATTCACAAGACCCAGATTCCGGGTTTCAACATACGTGTTGAGTCTCTCTTCTATCAGAACTTTCACCTCACCGCTGGCCGCATCGGCCACACAGACATCGATACGATGCAGATCCCGGCTGGTTCGGGTAAAATAGAGTTTATCCGGGATCTCGGCCAACCAGAGATCCGGACGGTTCTCATCATCCCGGTTTTTGGCCAGAGGTGGGGCATATAGAATAGAGACGGATTGATCTTTAAAACTTTCGGCCTGGACCTTTAATTTCTCTTTTGTCTCCAAGTCAAAAATCAAGATTTCCGGCTGGGGTGCTTCAGATTCACCCGGCATGTGGTATTTATAGGTTTCCAGGGTCTGTCTGGGTTCGGCAACTGAATTGATCACCCAAAGATCCTTGACCTCCCGGCTGTCTGTCCGTATCATGGCAAATTTCTTCGAATCCCGTGACCAAACAACCCGGACCTGTTTACGTTTATCCTTGTTTTTCTCTTTGTCCACGTTGGTTTCACCCCGTCCTCTACCGCCGTATCCATAATGTTCGATCCCGTCCGTGGTCAACTGGTGCTCGACGATGGTGGAGTCTTCCTCATCCTCCAGGGCCTTCTCGTAGTTATCCTTGTCCATCCAGTAGATGTTCAAGTGCTTTGAAAAGAGGATGGTTTTTTCGTCCGGCGACATGGAGGCCCATCGCGGCTTTTCCTTGGGCTTCTCAAAATCTTTTAGGAGCGTCAGCTTCCCGGTGGCAAGAGTGTATTTAAATGTGAAGATTTTTTTCTTGGGTTTTTCCTTTTCCCCTGCATCCTTTTTCTTTTCGTCTTTCTTCTCCTCTTCCTCTTTTTCCTTTTTTTCCTCCTCTTTCTTTTCTTCTTCCTCTTCCATCTGAGAACTCTCCACCTCGAACTGGATGGCCGTCTCGTCCTTTACAAATTTGATTTTCTCGATGGGCAGATGCTTGGCATCATAGGGATCCTTGGTTAAAAGCGTGAGTTCAGCAGCCATCTTTACGTTATCGAAGATAGGTTTCTTTGTCTTCCGTGCCGGATCGACGATATAAAAGGTCTTGCCGTCCGGTGTCTCATAGGTATACCAGAACCGTTCACTGAGCTTCAGCCAGTGGGGATCCACGGATGTGCTGAAGACCATCTTTTTCAGCTTATTGGGCGAGAACCGTTCTGCCAATTTGTAATTGGCCTTTTCAACAGGTATGTTCTGGGTCAAAGCGATACTGGTGGCAAACAGAACTACAAGTAGAATGGTGACACACGATGTCGCTCTCTTCATTTTTACTCCCTCCTTTAGATAGATATTATTAATAAATAAATGATGTTCTATTTGGTGTGATAATGTCCGCCTATTGCAAAAATAGTGATGGCTTCATCATCATATCTGTAAATGACCCTATCCTCATGTGAAATACGGCGAGACCAGAAACCGGAAAGGTTGTGTTTCAAAGGTTCAGGCTTACCCAATCCTTTCGCGGGATCTTCGCTTTGCATTTCCTTTAAAATTTTACATAGATTCCTATGAAGACTTTTCTCTTTCGATCTCAATTCTTCATAAGTAGCCCATGTATCGCCTTCAAATACTATCGATCTCATCTAATTCCTTCTTGGATGGACGATAGCCTTTTTCGGCATTGTAAGACTGAATGGACTCTGCAATCTGTTTCATTAATGAGGAGTTTTGAAGGACATAGAGTGTTTCCTGCTCCCTTTCCCAGTCTTCAGCCCCTAAGACCACAAAATCCTTTCCTGCTCGACGCGTTACTTTCACGGGTTCGTGATCGTCAATGGCTTTATCCACATAATTTTTAAGATTGCCTCTAAATTTGTTTACAGATAATTCGATCATTCAGGCCCCTTTATTCAACAACCGTTTAATGTACTGCTTTTCGGTACATTTGTCAATCCATTTTTCAAATGACCGATCACCTGGTTTGGTTCGACCATGCCGTGCACCTCATTTCGTAGGGGCAACCCTATGTGGTTGCCCTGGGTAGGAGGGGGTTGCCCCGATGCAGGGGATTGTTACCTTTGATTAATGATTGGTTGTCCCCCACAAAATCGACCCTGGGGTATGTTTTATTCAGATTGACCCATTTCCGGGCGGCCACACAGGGCCGCCCATACGGATGATTGGTCTCCAATGATGATAATATTGTAAAAATGATTGGGCATCAAGGCGGTGATTTTGCCTTGGACCTTCATAAATACACCTACCTTTTCGGACGAATGAATTCCTGAAATGCCGAATCGCTTCTCAATGGCTCATACATATAATTCCTGTGGTAATCTATAGAAAATTGGAACCCTTCTCTAAATGCGTCCTGCAACAGCGACACCGCACGGGAGGTTTCACCGAGGTGAGCGACAATAATTGCTTTCCAGCGTGTATCTCTTCCCCTTAAATAGGATCTATCGAGATCATCGAACCAGTCATAGATCTCGAGCGCTGTTTCCCGGTTACCCAATTTTGCCGCCAGAATGGCCTTTCTTCCCATTGCATCCATACGGGTCGGATCGTCCGATATCACGATATCAAGCAACTCCTCCAACACGGCTTTGTTATCCCCGGTTCCAGGGATCAACGTGATTTGACTTTCATCCGTATCAGAAGGATCCCCCCGGATTTTATCATCCAGGATGAATTCTGACAAATACAGGGCATCGAACATGTATGCCCATTGCCTCCCAAATTCATCTTCGGACCGGCTTCTTAACCATTCCATTGCCTTATCATTCACCACATTGGCCTCATGCATATGCCCATGAACATACAGCTCCTGGGCAATACCCCTCAGATATGTTCCTGCATCGCTAGTCAAAGTGTAAACTTCATCAAAAAGATCCATGACCCTATCGATATTCCCGAGACCTATGTTTGCCGAGATCTCATGAGATAATCCTGATATTGACTCGGGGAAACGGTTTCGTTGATCGAGCGCCATCCCAAGCTGCTCGTCGTATTTACGCTGGAGGTGCAGAACG
>CAZYTI010000489.1:0-4284 GCA_964650065.1 uncultured bacterium | reverse complement strand
GAGAATCTCTCATGTTTCCATAAATTCTGCATGAGATGGCGTATCTTTTCTTCACCATACTTTTCAGCAATGAATTTAAGGATCGATTGACCTTCTTTGTACATGAGGTAGGTTCCCCAGATCTGTCCCATTTGATCGATAGGAACTATGGTATTATTTAAAATACCGTCACGAATAATCATTTCAGCATCACTACTCCACCCTTCGGACCAATATTCAGCAAGGCCTTCGGTAAACCAGAGTGGGGTATACCTCAATTGGTAGATACGCTGATTCTTGTGCATACTGACAAGATAGCTCCGTTGGAAAACATGTACGAGTTCATGACGAATGATTTTTCGGAAATGAAAGAGAGAACCATCACTGGGTACAACCACCCTACCCTTAACGAATTCAAAAAATCCTCCAACATTCGGAGGAATCAAATAGGGCAAGGTATTGGTCTCCTCAAAATGAAAATGGGAGCTGTAAAAGACGAGGGGTATCCGTCCGAGTATATTGTGATTGAATTTGTCCTGGAGATGTTTATAGCTTTCTTCGGCAAAATACGCGCCTATTTCTGCCAGAGATTCCATTTCAGGATAAAAATAAATATCAAAATGCTTGGTTTTTAGAATTTGCCATTGAAATCGGTTGTATTGGACCTTGTTCCTGCCAAAATAATACTGTCCCCGGACCACTGATGCAAAAAAAATCAGAAGAAATAGAATATATTGAAATATTTTGCTTTTCCACCGCGCCATATTATTTCCTCACAAACTCTTAATTTAACAAAATTTCCATCCAAATCAAGCGGTTTTTCTTGTCTCACGTTGTACCTTCGCCTTGACATTCATAATTTGAATTTTTATATTTACATATGCTCTTTTTAAAAGTCCAAACTTGGTTGTACTGAATCTGTGAGATAACTATGATACGAAAAAGTCGAAAAACGATTATTATCGGTGTGTTCTTCGGTTTATCCCTGATGCTTCTCACCGGAGCCTCCACCCGAATTTACAATGACGCCAGAAACCTTTATGCGAAATTAAAACTCTTCAACGAAATCATTGTAAAAATAAAGAATGAGTATGTTGAAGAGAAAGATTCTCAAGAACTCATTGAAAACGCCATAAAAGGCGTAGTATCCAATCTGGATCCCCATACGACTTTTCTCAATGCAGAATCCTTCAAACGTTGGAATCAAAATTATGAAGGATACAGCGGTATCGGAGTTACCTTCGATATTGTAAAAGATAAAATTACTGTCATGTCCGTGATTGCCGACGGCCCTTCGGACAAGGTGGGTCTCCTGGCAGGAGACCGTATTATCGCCATTGAGGGAAAGACGGCCATCGGCATGAAGAGAGATGAAGTCCCCCTGATGCTCATGGGTCCGAAAGGAACACAGGTCGTGGTGACTATCGAAAGATTCGGTTGGGATGAAGGCAAAGATTTCGTCATTACCCGGGACGAAGTGCATGTTGCCAGTATTCCCTACACTTTTATGATCAATCCCAGTACCGGGTACATACGAATCCTTCGTTTCTCTTCAACCACGGGTAATGAATTGGAAAAGGCTCTTGTAAAGCTTGAATCCCGGGGCATGAAACAACTCATCCTCGACCTCAGATACAACGGTGGAGGACGGCTCGATGCAGCTGTGGAGGTGACAGATAAGTTTCTACCCCAAAACAGACGCATCGTGTATACCAAAGGACGTGTAAGGGGTTCATTTCGTGAATTTTTCTCCACGGAACGAACGACACACCCCATCATACCCCTCCTCGTGCTCATCAACGGCGTTTCGGCATCCGGTTCCGAAATTGTCGCCGGGGCCATGCAGGACTGGGACCGCGGACTTATATTGGGACACACGAGTTTCGGCAAGGGACTCGTTCAGAGACAATACCCCTTCTCGGACGGTTCAGCCCTTTTCATGACCACGGCCCGATACTATACACCCAGTGGTAGACTCATTCAGAGATCCTACGACGATAAGTCCCTGGAAGAATACTATTCGGAAAATAACGAAGATCATCCAAATGACGCCGCCGAAATCGACAGATCCCGGCCATCTTTCAAAACACAAATTTTGGGAAGGAAGGTATTTGGAGGAGGGGGCATCACACCCGATGTTATTATTCAATCAAACCAGGACACAGTATCCACTGTTGTACGAAATTTATTATATTCTCCTCATCGACTATTTTTTACGTTCAGTGAAAATTACGTCGAAAATCACCCGGAGCTTACCAGGGATGCCGATGATTTCATAAAAAACTTTAAACCCAGCAACGAAATGTTACAGCAATTTTTGAAACATGCCCATGATCATAAAACGAAAATTTCGACCGATGAATTTACCCGGAACATGAGGGAAATTCGATATTATTTAAAACAAACTATTGCTTCTGAAATATGGGATGATGAAATCGAATATAAAGTAAGGATTACCAGAGATAAACAACTATTAAACGCATTGGGTCATTTCGCCGAGGCTGAGAAACTCCTGGCTCGTGCATATCATATTCGTAACAGTGGTTGACATTACATTATCTTCAGTGACAAGCCCTATCTTAACCGGCAATTCCCCGGATACTCGTTCTCCATTTAGAACGCGACATGCTGCATTTTAATTATGATATCACTTTTCATGATTTATCCACCGATATAAATATCTCTGTACAGCAAATCGGTGTAAACGATTTCACTCAACACAAATTATTAATATTTCGCTCAAGATTATTAAAAAATGGTAAGAAATTAACAGAGACATAAATAAAGGTCTGTAATATGAAGAATCGACCCTCTAATTCTCTTTATTCTTCTCCCCACAACCTGGACTCTCTAAAAGCGAGTCCCCGTTGGATAAGATCCATACAACGGTGAATATCGAGAGGCTTCGCGATATACGTATACCCGTCATCCTCGATTGTCTGAATAATGGTTTCTGCCGAGGGATACCCCGTCATCATGATGATGACCGCTTTGGAATCAATCTCTTTAACAGCCTCAAGGCAGTGAATACCATCCATCTCGGGCATATTGATATCGACAAAACAAAGATCGATGGATTTCTTCTTATACAACTCGAAAGCCTCTTTTCCATTGCTGGCCTCCAATGGATTATGCCCCATCCTTTCTACGACTTCGGAAAGTAGCGATCGGACATTCGGCTCGTCGTCCACAATGAGTATGTTTGCCAAATCCTCCCTCCTTTTCACTTAATCAGAAGAAAGACGAGTTCATGTACTATTGAAAACCAAATAATAGTATTAATCTATAAATTAAAGATGATAATGTCAAGATAAATGTGCAAAAAGGCCGGCAACAAATGATCTCTGTTACCGGCCTTGATTAAAATTCGAAAATAAAAAAACCGTTCGGAAACAATTTCTTACATGAATTTCTCAGGAACGACATAATCCCCAAATTTACCCTGGGTTTCCTTCAAACGGCCGATCTCTTCATTCAACACCTGGAAAAGGAAGTCCGGAGCATCGGGTACCTTTTTATAAATATCAACGATCCGATTGATCTTGGCCATAAATTCATTGATACGCAGGGTATACTGTTTGACATAATCCTCTTCAGAATATATTCTGTTTTGTACTTCCTGAAAGAGTCTTTTCAGATCATCGTATTTAGGAATACGACCTACGGGCAGATCGATAGCGTCCACTTCGTCATAAGCGCGGAGCTCCATCCATTTCAGCCATATACCTTTATCAGTTTTTTCATTTAGGAAGCTGCCGTCTTTATCCTTCAGAAAGTAATTCACACCATATATATGCGGAGGCTTGTTCACGGCCTTACCAAAATCGATATTGTTCTGTATGTACTGTCCGAGAGGAACCGAAACAAAGTCCAAATTGGACATGGGGTTGAATTTGGGAACGCCTTCCTGACCCAGAGTCGCGGCGGTTGTCTCCGACTCCAGCGCCGCAGCAATACAGATAATACCGTGAGACCAGTCAAACGCTTCTCTCACAGGAACCCACGAACTTGAATCCCGCCCGCCGTATATGATAGCCCCGACTTCGCAGCCGGCCGGATCATCGATCATCGGATCCACGTTCTCCAAATTGCTTAAACTGATGGTGAATCGAGCATTTTTATGGGACGGTGTGATATCATTCCCCTTATCATCTTTCTTACCGGGATACCATTCACCCGAATGATTGATCCCCTTTTGGGGCACATCACCATCTTTATCAATCCAGTTAATCTGTTTATCCGGTGTCACGAGAATGTTGGAAACAATAAGTTCATTGGGACTGTGCAACGTCTTGTAAATAATGG
>CAZYTI010000488.1:0-4286 GCA_964650065.1 uncultured bacterium | reverse complement strand
GTCAATTTAACAAACCATTCCTATTTCAATTTGAAGGGGGCGGACGATGTCCTGGGGCATGAGCTTACCATAATGGCAGGTCAATTTACGCCAATAGATGAAGGACTGATACCCACCGGTGAATTAAGCCCGGTCGAGGGTACACCCATGGATTTTCGGAAACCGATCACTATCGGCAAGCGAATCGATCAAAACGATGAGCAGATATCCTTCGGACTGGGTTATGACCACAATTGGGTTTTAGATAATCAAGATGGGTACTTGGCCCTGGCGGCAACAGTTCATGAACCGACCACGGGACGCAAGTTGGAAGTATTGACGACCGAACCCGGTATTCAATTTTATTCGGGTAATTTCCTCGATGGCAGTATTAGAGGAAAGGGAGGTCAGATTTACCATAAACGGACTGGATTCTGTCTGGAAGCACAACACTATCCGGATTCACCCAACATATACCATTTTCCCTCTGTTATTCTTCAACCGGGTGAAAAGTATACGCAGGAGACGATTTATAAGTTTTCTTCCGAGTGAGATTCGTGTGTATCATGAGGAAAGCGAGCTCGCTGTTGCATTACGCACATCCTGCTCAAGTATGAATCCAGAAGTGCCGGCCACACTGTCCCGGGCCGAATGCGAAAATGTTATTTTTACCCCTCATAATGCCTTCAATACCATCGAGGCCGTGGAAAGGAAAGTCACTCAGAGTATTGAGCAGATTGTTCATTTTATGGATTCCGGTCGATTCATTTGGCCTGTTCCATGTTCATGATGATTTTCATTATTCACAAACGCTGTCCGCATCCCGGTTGATGGGTATTCCGAAAATAGGTCTTCATTGTATCGTGTACATTCTCCCTTATATAGATGATTAATTTTGTAACAATTACACAGAAATAACGTATCTCATTTAGTCAGGCCAATATAGCTGTCATCATAGCAATCAATGGGTAAAACTCGGAGGATCTTTTTTAATGAAACGTAAACGTAAGAAACGTTTAATAGGGTTCGGTATCCTGGCGGTTCTCACCGTCATTGTCATTTGGATCGTTGCTCAATCCGGTAAAAAGAATGTCGATGAACTGGACACGGTGAAAGTGGAGAGAAAAAATATAATTGATAAAGCCTTGGCAGTCGGTTCCATTGAACCCTTGAACGAGATTGCCGTCAAATCAAAGATTTCCGGTGTGGTGGGCCGCTTGTTTGTTGAAGTGGGAGATTTTGTTAAAGCAGGGGAATCCGTGATAGATGTGAAGCCGGATCCAACACCCCTGGAGTTGGCCGAAGCCAAGCGAAACGTCGAAATGGCCACCATTGAGCTGAATGCATTACACAGGGAGTTAAAACGGAACGAAGAACTGAAAGAGAATGGGCTCATATCCGAATACGATTTTGAAGTCATCAGACAGCATTTCGATGAGGCAGAATTAAGACATAAGATCGCCGAAGAAAGGCTTGATTTAATAGAAAAAGGCAAAATTCGTATTGCCGAGACCAGTATCGAAACGATTATCAAGTCTCCCATTACCGGATTTATATTGGAAAAGTCAGTGAATGTGGGCGATCCAGTCGTTCCCCTGACCTCCTATCAGGCTGGTACGGAATTGTTGAAAATGGCAAATATGGATCAACTTATATTTAAGGGAACTGTGGATGAAATTGACGTCGGTAAGATATCTGAGGGTATGCCTGCAGATCTTCAAATAGGTGCATTACCAGGTAAGCATGTGGAGGGACATGTGACTTTAATATCCCTCAAAGCAAGAAAAGAGCAGAACACGACGGTTTTTCCTGTTGAGATTGTTATTGATCAAACGGATGATGCCATATTAAGGGCGGGTTTCTCAGCCAATGCCAATGTCATCATCGCCAAAAAAGATAGTGTCCTGTCCATTCCGGAGCGAGTCGTGACATTTCGCAATGATTCGGCTTTCGTTCGAATCCCGATAGATGAGAAAAAATCCAAGGAAATATTCATTGTAACAGGATTAAGTGATGCAATAGATATTGAGATTTTATCGGGATTGGAAGAAGGGCAGGCCGTTTTGGAAAAGGAAATAAAAGAAATTATATAACGATAAAATATTATTTGGAGACGATGAGACTATTTTCAAATATAGGTGAATTTATTCGTGATCTCCGTGCACAAAAGTTACGAACATTTTTGACGATTTTTGGCATTGTTTGGGGTACTGTGGCCATTATGGTGTTGTTGGCCTTTGGCAACGGTTTCCAGAAACAAACCATGAAAACCATGTACGGGATCGGTGAAAGTATCATCCTGCTTTTTCCAGGAAGAACCGCTAAACCTTTTATGGGCTACGGTACCAATCGCACGATACGTTTTCGGGAAGAAGATGCCGAACTATTGCGAAACGAAATCTCACTCATCAAGCAAATCAGTCCCGAATATTCAACCTGGAATGAGCCGTTGCGGGTTGGAACGAATAAACGAAATCCCAATGTGACAGGTGTGATTCCCGAGTATGGCGATATGCGGAACATCGAACCCCGCAGGAGAAGTCGATTCATCAATGATCTGGATATAGAATTGAAACGGAGGGTCGTTTTCCTGGGTGATGAATTGGCTGACTATCTGTTCTCCGGTGAAGATCCTGTGGGAAGATACGTGTATATCGGGAAAACCCCCTTTTTGGTCATCGGTGTCATGCTATTCAAGGAACAGGATTCCTCATACAACTCAAGGGATAAAGACCGTGCCTTCATTCCTGCCTCGACATTTTCCTCTATGTTTGGATATCACTATATCAACAATATGGTGATCGAGCCCATCCATGCCACGCTTTCTCCCATCATTCAAGACCAAATTTATAGAGTACTGGGTAAGAAATACAAGTTCGATCCATCAGACAAGGAAGCCTTGTCGATTTGGGATACCACTGAGTTTCAAAAGATGGTATCGTATATTTTTCTGGGTTTTAACATCTTTATGGTCATCATCGGGGGGTTTACCCTCACGGTGGGTGGGATAGGTGTGGCAAATATCATGTATGTGGTGGTTCAAGAGCGGACCAAAGAAATCGGCATCAAGCGGTCGGTAGGAGCAAAGAGACAACAAATCATGGTTCAATTTTTTACTGAAACGTTTTTTATTATTGCCATTGGTGCCGTCATCGGGATTATTATTTCGATTGGCCTTTTATTCTTAATTACCTTGCTTCCCATCGATGAGTTTGTGGGCACGCCGTCTATCTCCCTCTGGGTCGCTCTGGTTGCCCTTTCTCTACTGGCCGGCATCGGCTTCATTGCCGGTTTCTTTCCGGCCCGTAAGGCGGCCAATCTGAATGTCATCGATTGTTTGCATTACTAACCTGGATAATCCATGAATGCCTTTGAGGCAAATGAATTTTTCAGACTAAAAACTCGGATTGTATTAATATAGGAATGTTTCATGCCATTGTGGATGCTGCTTAGTGACTTTTTACACGATTTGCGCGTGCAGAAGATGAGGGTCTTCTTGACGACATTTGCCGTGACCTGGGGGACGATAGCCATCGTACTCATGATGGGTGTTGGAAGAGGTTTCAGAAATCGGCTCGTCGCCAGTATGCTTAATGCGGGGAATCATATCATAAGGATCTATGGTGGTCAAACCAGTATGAGATACCAGGGTTTGCAGGAGGGTAGATGGATCAATTTCACCAGAGAGGATGCCGATATACTTCTGCAGAGTATTCCCCAGATTCAAGAAGTTTCCCCTAGTTATGGGCGAGGTGGACGCCGCCTGAAGTATGGCTCAAATACGGCTACAACCTTTTTGGAAGGTGTTTTCCCTGATTTTGAATTCCTCAGAACCATGTATCCTAAAAAAGGGGGACGATTCCTCAATGATCTGGATATCGAAGAGAAGCGCCGAGTACTCTACATGGGATCGGAGATATCAGAAGAACTTTTTGGAGCGGAGGATCCAATCGGAAAAACCGTGGAATTGGACGGGATTCCTTTCACAGTGATTGGTGTTATGCAGCCCAAACTTCAGCTGGGCATGAGCGAAGGACCGGACGACCGGAGGGCGATTATACCCTATACGACCTTTGAATCAATGTACTGGCATCGATATTTACGGATGATTACTGTCAAACCGAATAAATTGACCGACACGCAACTGATTCGCTCGGAAATCTATCGTGTTTTGGGGCGAAAGCTTCGTTTCGATCCTTCTGTTGATAATGCCCTCCAGATGTGGGACTTTGTGACCAATGTACAGGAAATGGACAAGGTATTCCTGGGCATAGAAATATTTCTCGGAATACCTTGTCCATTTCCTG
>CAZYTI010000487.1:0-4300 GCA_964650065.1 uncultured bacterium | reverse complement strand
ATGGCAGAGGAAATGTCGTTTTAACATCGTCATCAGTCAAATATTTCTGCTCCAGGGAGTCCACATCGCCGGTTGTCGATTCCTCCTCTGTCATGAGATCCCGATCGGTTTCGAAACAGAAGGATACCCTATGATTTTTCCTGCCTATCCAGCGTAAATCGCTCTGCCCGAGAAGGGTGTCCAGCCACGAAGTCGTGTAAGATTTGAGTCTTGCAGGAAGGATATCTGATTCCCAACCGGATGCCGGAGCCTGGTAGCAGAGGAGTTGTTCCAGGCGTTGATACAGACCGTCTACATCCTCCTCCGGTTCCGGGAGACCGTGAAAGGTGGCCAGGAAGAGTGGGATGGCATCGATGTCTAATGGCTCGAAGAGGGGAATGGCATCGGCTCGGGCCATGCGAAGAAGCGCTTCAAAATTTTCAGCATCGCATAGGTCGTCTTCATCTTTGTCAGTAACCAACTGTCCTGAGATGATTTTATCGGTATCCAGCAGGTCTTTCAGGGTCAGGTGTAGGACGGATGCGTCGATGCCCAGAGATTCTGTTATGAAAGATGGATTTTTGGGGCCGTAGTACTGCAGCCACTGGTAAACAATGTCGATGATAATTGATTCCCGTTCTTCATCGGTGAGTTGTGGAAAGGTTTTGCTCTGTTCGATGGGTGGTCCCAGTGGATCCAGGGATTCGATGAGGATCCGGTCTGGTGGATCATATATTGCGGCCATGATCCGGGCGACCTGCTCAACCGAAACGACGAGGGATTCGGATGCATTGGATGGACTTATTTTTACCAGTTTGGGAGAGGCGGTTTCAAAGATCTCATCCATGTGCGTTTCATGATCCCGTCTCATGGCAATCAGGAGTGCTTTCCATTCAGATTCGGGAACGAGCAGACGTTCCTTGATCCAGTCCACAAGATCACGACCCGTTGAGGGCGAATATCCCGGGCTCAATCTCTGCCGCTTTGATTCAAATTGTTTGATCATCTCCCGGGAAACGGTGGGTCGCAGATTCGGTGTAAAGACGACATCGCGCAGGAGATCGGTTCGTAGATGCGAGGTTTTCACCGACGACAGGGCATCGTCGGCATACATATACTGATTGATCTGACGCCAAGTCATTACCCGGGCCATGGGGCTGGGGTGGCTGGTGTACGTTTCTGAGACATTGATGACATTCGTTTCAATTTCTGTTAACATGCGACGTAATGCGTCCAAATCGAATTCATCCTGGAGGGAGGTTCGCCAGGCTTCCAGAAGAATGGGAAAATCATCGTATGTTAGCACTGCATTTAAGAGCTTCTGAGAATGAATACGGCTCATCCATAGGGGCAATCGTTGATTCAATCGGGTGCGCGTGATCAGGAGTGCCCGGCCGGCACATTCTCGGAATCGGGCACCAAAAAATCCGGATCCTTCCAGACGTTTTCTCAGCAGCTCTTCGACCAAACCGGAATTCAGAAGCGATAAGAGTTCATCTCCCCCAATATCCTCGGGCAGGACGAGGATCACACAATTGTCACCCGGAAAGATTTCCAGCCTCTGATGAAAGCGGTCCTCCCAGGCTGCATCCAGGGCCATGGCAAAGGGTCGATTGACCCGTCCGCCCCAAAAGGTATGTAGAATGAGTTGGTTCCCCGGCGTGCCGCCGGGACCACTGTTGACATGTTCGATGAGTAAATGATGACGATGGGGAAGGTCGGCATTTGTGGTTTGCTTCTGGCTTTTCAGGTATTCTGCGAGTCGGCTTGCGGCCCCGGGGGTCATACAATGCTTATTCTGCAAACGGATCATGAATTCAGGATCATCCAACCGGGTGTCGGCATCTTCCAGAAAATCGGCAATCTTTAATGCGTAGTGGGAATCCCTGATGTACCCTTCTCCTTTCCAAAAGGGAGTGTCCGTGGCATTGGCGTCCCCGGGAACCACGAAAACATCGTTGTGTGTGATCCGGTGAATTTTCCATTTCTGGGTTCCCAGGGTAAAGGTTTGACCGACAACGGCTTCCCAGACAAATTCTTCATCCAGCTCACCAATCCGGGAACCCGATTCGTTGTGCCGAAGGTGGTAGTATCCCCGGTCCGGAATCATGCCGCCGGACATATAGAGGTCCAGGAGCGCTCCCTTGCGAATGGATACGGTATTGTCGATTCTGTCCATAGACAATCTCGGCTTGAGTTCCCGAATACGTGTATCCGCATAGCGACCGGCTAACATGTTCAAGACAAGATCAAACCGGTCTCTGCTGAGATGGCGATAAGGCGTACTGGTTCGTACCTGTGCGTACAGTGCATCCATGTCCCACGTTTCTATTCCCACCATGGAAATGAGGATCTGGGCCAGCACATCCAGGGGACATAGAACGGGTTTGACGGATTCGATATCCTGAATCGAGATAGATGATGCCAACACGGCCGCTTCCAGGAGATCATGGGAAGAGGTAGGGAAGAGGGTGGCCCGGCTGACTTCTCCCACCCGGTGTCCGGCACGACCCACACGCTGGATTGCAGAGGATATGGATGGAGGGGACTGGATGAGGATGACCTCATCGAGAGCGCCAATGTCGATACCCATTTCCAACGAATTGGTCGCCACAATGGCTTTTAATTTCCCGGCCTTTAACTTACGTTCGACTTCTGTTCTAATCTCCCGGGAAAGGGATCCGTGATGGGCATAGGCGATGGGGGCATCCTCATCTGAGTTGATTTTCAATGTGATTTTTTCCGCCATGCGTCTGGTGTTGGCAAAGATTAAGGTCGACTTATTTTTTTTGATGATGTTTTTAAATGCTTCTACATAGGGTTTCCAGAATGCATCGGGAGATGCATTTTCCGGAGCGTCATCGGGTGAGCAAATTTGAATATCGTATTTCTTGTTGGACTGAGAATGGATGATACGTACCCTTCGTGCCGAATACTCCTGATGAAATTCGTCACCCTCCATCCTGTATCCACCCACGTATTGAGCCACGGTTTCCAGGGGCCGGAGGGTAGCGGACAAACAGATTCGCTGAAATTCTCCGGAGAGGCGGACCAGGCGTTCGACAGCAGTGATGAGATGGACGCCCCGTTTCGTACCAATGACAGCATGGATCTCGTCTAAAATCACCGTAGAGAGATTCCCCAGGATCGATCGGCCGCTCATGGAACTGAGCATCAGGTTTAAACTCTCGGGTGTGGTAATCAGGATCTCGGGGGGGTGACGTACCATGCGACGTCTCTCCGACTGCGAGGTATCTCCACTCCGTGTCAGAACGTGAATAGCAGGGAAGGCTACGTTGTTTTCTCTGAATATGTCATTTAATGCGCTCAGTGGAGTCAATAAATTCCGTTGAATATCGTTATTCAGAGCTTTCAGCGGGGAAACGTACAAAACACAGGTGCGTCCCAACGGCCAGGATTCTGTCACGAGTTGATTGAGAGCCCAGAGAAAAGCGGTGAGGGTCTTTCCGCTCCCTGTGGGGGCCGTGATGAGCACATGTTCCCCTTGGGCGATGATGGGCCATGCTTCTTTCTGGACATCGGTGGGCCGGCCGATATCTTCGGTAAACCAGCGGGAAATGAGGGGGTGGAATTGGGAGAGATTGTTCATGGGGATGGGGTTTGAATGCAAAGCGCATGGTACAAATGGTGAAACGATTGCTTATTCTATTTACGGTGTGCTTTGCATGGTCCTTTTGTTTGTAATTCATGCATATTGTGATTTGTTCATTTCAAGCAATACAAATTAAGAACAATATGGAGATTTGTCAAGAAAATAACTATGTGAAGGTGGTTATTCCTCACACGCCTTTAGCTGCACACCCCCCTTTTTTTGCTCTCTATGCCCAGAATATTTTCATAACTCCATTATAAGAATATTCTATTAAATACACTAATTTGTCTTGAATTTATTAAAATTTGTTATTAATTTATCTATTGGTTTGTGGTGTATTTTATTTCTATGAGGCTCATTTGACTCCAACACTTTCAAGATTGGGTCCATATCGATTTTTTGTCTATTCCGCAGATGGAAACGAACCTATACATGTTCACGTTGAGCGTGATAAAAAAATTGCCAAGATATGGCTCGATCCGGTAAGAATTCAATCGAGTGGCGGATTCAGCCGAAGTGAAATAAATAGTGTATATGCAATCGTTGAAGAAAATGAAAAGAAATTAATAAGGAAATGGCATGACTACTTTGGAGACTGAAATACATATTGTTAGAGCTTTAAATGTATCCGTTACGGATGATAGCATCATTATTGATCTGGAAGACGGGCGCTCGGTTACCGCCCCATTGGCCTGGTATCCAAGACTT
>CAZYTI010000486.1:0-4307 GCA_964650065.1 uncultured bacterium | reverse complement strand
TCGCCATCAAATTCTTTAATTCGAATCCCCAGAATAGGTCATGATGTTCTGCCAATTCGATATGCCAATCCTGTTTCAGGTTATAAAAATGGAAGTACTATAAATTCGATATGGAGTAATTTACATTCTGATTTCCGTCTTGATATCTCAGGGCACGGCACAGATGATCGACATGTCCTGCTGAAGCCAGGGTGTGGATGTACAACCTGGGATTCAGTATCGATTCTAACCTTAACCACCCGTAAGTATTGTTATAGGTGTTGTTAATCTTCCCGCCCCCACTTTCGACATTGGCGAGTTTGTCATTGGCATGCAAGAAATGGACGAACAGGTTGTGTCTCTCGTTCAAGTGATACTGTAACTTACCCATGAAATCGTAGTAATTGGATGAAGGTCTTTCCGTATTTATTCCGGGTTGTGAAAATCCCAAATCGAAAGAGCCCCGACGTGCAGACAGGAGCCAGGATCCTTTATTCCGGCGAAATGATCCTTCTGATAAGATTCTCGCATTCAAGAGGCTTATGCCCAGGGAAAATCGTTTTTGATCTGCCGGTGGTTTCTTGGAGTTAATTTTAAAAACGCCGCTGAGACGGTCACCATAATTCGCCGTGAAGGCCCCGGTTAGCAGTTCGACACTCTCGGTTGCCGCAGCATCGATAATGCTTAATGCCCCGCCAAATATGTGTTTTAAATGAAAGGGTTCATACAACTCCAATTCGTCCATCAAGACCAGTACCTGATGGTGCTCACCACCACGGACGGTAAACCTGGACGAGAAGTCTTTCATCAAGACACCGGGAAGCCGACTCACATATCGATAAATATCATTGGCAAATTTCGGATTTTGTTCTATATCCTTCCGTGTGAGGATTTGACTCGTGACTGGAGTGGTCGTCTGAAGTGTGAAGTGACTCGGTGTAACGGTGATTCCTTTCAACGGGATCGGTTTCATCTTGAGTACGATGAGGTATTCGAAATGGGTGTTCTCTGAAAGAATGATATCGTGAATCGTCTCAGTTGTAAAGCCGATAAACGAACATTTCAAGTCGTACTCGCCTTTGGGTATGTTTGGAATGATGAAATGTCCGTATTCATCGGTAGACGCTCCTATGGAGGTTCCCGAAAGGTATACGTTTGCCCTGGCCAGACCTCTCTGGGAGGCCACATCAATGACGCGTCCCTGAATCGAGTTTCGAGATCCGTTCCAGATGAGTTGTTTGAAGAGAACGATCCGATTTTCTGCTTGAAAAATGAATGCCAGATTACTTATTTTACAGATTTGCTGTAATGTGTTTTCGAGAGGCGTGTTTTCAAAAGTACATGTCACATGTTTACCATCGACCAGTTCATCGTGATATACAAAATGAAATTTAGTTTGTTTTTCAATTTCCTGGAGAATGGATCGCAGGGGTCGATTTTCACAGGAGAGCGTAACGGTCCTGGTTTTTAGCGATGTTTGCCCGATGGAATAACTTTGGAACCAGAGTAAACAAAATAGGAAGATTGAATATTTTAATTCATTTTTTACCATGAGAGACAACTCACTCGATTTTCACGGAAGAACAAACATTGAATCGTAACATGACAACCAAGACTGATTTAACATATAGATTATCAATGCCTTAACATGTACTTTTTACTATTGATATCCATTCGTTCAGATCCGTGAAATCCGTGTCATCCGTGTTCTATTATCTCTAAAGGTTATTGATTTATTTGTTAAAAATCAATAAAAAACTTTGATTTGAATGTAAATTTTCAAATATTCATTAAACCTTTACTCATTGTTCTCGGTCTAACAGGTAAATAGAGGATGTAGCGCTTCATGTCAGAAGTTGAAATGGTCCAAAAGTGTAAGGATGGGAATATTCAAGCGTATAGGATGGTTTATGACCTATATGGGCAGTCACTCATGCGCATGGCGGTCCGGATGTTGGGCCAGGTGCAGGATGCAGAAGATGCGGTCCAAACGACCTTTATCAGACTTCATCAGGGAATAGCTCAATTTCGGCATGATGCGAAATTGAGTACCTATCTCTTCCGCATAATGGTGAATGTATGTTACGATCAACTTGAGAAAAAGAAGAAGATGAGAATGCAGACATTAGATTCAGTCAACCTATCTCATGACCCAAAGACCGAAGTCAGGATACAATTAGAGGAAGCTATCGGTGCCCTTCCTCATCAGCAAAAGGCCTGTTTCATTTTGTTTGCCATTGAAGAATTACCGCAAAAGGAGATTGCAGGCATAATGGGCCTGAGCCTCGGAGGTGTCAAGTCAAATATTCATCATGCGAAGATGAGGCTGCGGTCAATGCTGTCTTGTTGAAGTAATGGTAATGTCAAAAGTTTTATGAAAAAAAAACATGAAACCACAGAGCACACAGAGGTGATTGATAAAATTTATTTTTTTACTCAATTGAAAAATTCTCTGTGCACTCTGTGGTTTCTTTGAGAGGTCAAGATGACAGAACGGGAGAAAAAGAATGATCTGCGATCGATATGAACAATATGCACTGGGGAAGATGGAAGAGAAGGCTTTTCTTCTTCATATGGAAACTTGTAAATCCTGCCGAGAATGGGTCGAAAAGGATGACCGATTGATGACACTCGCCAGGTCGTTAAAACAATCCATTGAGGTCCCACATTTATGGAGAAGGATCGAGCAGAGTCTCATGGAAGACGGTTCCGGGGTAAAGGGATTGAAGACAATTCATTTTCATCATCGAGCCTATAGGATCCTTCGGATGGCTGCCGTGCTGGTCATCGTTGTACTTTTAGGGATTTCTTTATGGTCCAAATTCGGCATGGGTGAATCCAAATTGCTCGCGGGTTCGGTCCTGAGAAGGGTTGAGAAGCAGGAGAAGGCGTATATGGACGCCATCGCTGAACTGGAACAAAAGGCGGCTCCCCACCTGGCTCAATTGGATGTGCATTTGTTGATGCTCTATCGGGAACGTCTGGAGGTCATCGATGCTCAGATCGTTCATTGTCAGGAGGCATTGTCAACTAATCCGGCCAACGGCCATATCCGGCGTTACATGCTTGCCGCTTTACAGGACAAGAAGGAAACCCTCAAAGAGATATTGAGGTCTTGATTTGTTTTACCTTAAAAAAGATGCCACCCAGACTCAAAGATACAAAGGATGATTGATTTTTTAAAATAATTAAAAATAGGAGTAAATCATGTCCAGGCAAAACTTAATGAAATCGGTTTCCATAATCATCATCATAAGTTGTTTCCTGAGCGTCGCATGGGCTGAAGAAGGATCGATAGAGCGCAATCAGAAATCTAAAACTGTTACTAAAAAGATCGCAGCCAAACCCGGCCAAATGCTCATCATAGAGGGTACACCGTTTAAGTCCAAGAAGTCGTTCTCCCTCAGAGACCTGAATGCGGATATTACGATATCGGGTGCCAAGGTCGATGAAATCTCTGCCAGGATGGTTCTTGATGTCAAAGATTCTGATGATGATATCCTGGAAAAGTTCCTAGAAGCGTCACAATTGATTCTCGAATCCCATGCCCGGGGTTTCAGGCTCAATGTCGAGACCCCCCTGCACGAAGGTCCATACAACCCCTATAAACGGGGAGGAGCCGTGGCCCGTTTTTTTCGAAAAGTATTTAAAGGAAATGAGTGGGGCATTTCCCTTCACACAGATATACAGATTACGATACCGGATCAGTTTTCTGTGGACGTCGACAATGCCTTCGGAGACATTTACATTCAGGATGTCGATGGAGAACTCACCGTCAACAACAGCTCCGGCGATGTGGTTATCGAAGCATGCGGCGGAGACCTGGATTTGAAAACCAGTTTTGCGCCGGTGGAGGTGATCGATTTTAGAGGGGATATCGTTGTGAAGAATTCCAGCGGTGAAGTTACCCTGGAGCGCATCAAGGGGAAGGCAGAGGTGGACAACAGTTTTAAAACCGTCCATTTCCGGCAGATCGATGGTTCTCTCACCATCGATACTCAGAGTGGAGATGTCATCGGAAGTCATGTGGGGGGGGATTGCTTTATCGCGTCCTCTTTCAGACAGGTCGATGTGAGGAACATCGGGGGTCGTCTCGATATCAGGGCACCCAGCAGTGAGGTCACAGTCAGAAACGTAGGTGGAGATGTGGTTGTGGAGAGCAGTTTCCGGGCGGTTCATGCGGACAGTATTCGGGGTTCCCTGGATATTACCTGCCAGTCTTCTGCAGTGAATGTGGGTCGCGTTCAGGGAGATGTGAATGTTCAAACCTCTTTCAGGGATGTTTTAACCGAACGGATAGGAGGTAAACTGACCGTTAAATGCCAGTC
>CAZYTI010000485.1:0-4309 GCA_964650065.1 uncultured bacterium | reverse complement strand
ACGAAGAAATAGACGCTTCTTTAGATCAAAGTGTTGACTGGACAGCCCTGGTTGGAGGCGAAGATTATTTATTGAATATTCTCGATACGTCGGACATTATTGGCAGTATACGTAGAAGAACCCAAACAGAAATCCGCAGGGGTACGCCGCTAGTAGAAGCCCGGCAATGGGCTCGGTTTCGTCCCCTGTTTTTGGAGAGGCTTCGGAATAATCTGGAAACGGCTCTCCGTGAGGATGTCTGGACAAAGGAAGAAGAGGATAATTGGGAAGAAGAGCGAAGAGTAGCCTGGGAAACTGAAATGAATGGATTGGCCCAGGGTTTAAAGGATTCCCTCTGGCGGGAGAGCCGGCAGCGATTTTGGAATAAAGAGAAAGAGCTGATCTGGAAGAGTGAGAGGAATGGATTGTGGAAAAACGAAGGGGCCAATTGGCAAGAAGAAAACACAACTGCTTGGAAACGAAGCATAGTTCAAAAGTGGTCACAGGACAGGAAATCGAGTTGGGAGACGGAAACCCTGGCGAATATTCCGGATTCCCTTGTTGTAACTTTTGCAGTGGAAAAGGATTCTCTATGGAAGGCAACTGTCGATTCCCTTCAAGCTGAAGAATACGACGACTGGGAGATATCCAATCAACGTTATGTTCAGGAGACGATAAGAAATATCTGGGAGAGTGAGCGACGCTTTTCTTGGGAAGAGGGAACCTATGAAGAATGGGTGGATGAGAAAGAGCGTGATATGGATGTACTATGGGAAGATATTAAAGAAGACCGCTGGAACATGCAAAAACCTCGCTTTTGGCATGATGAAGAATCCAAACTCGGAAGTAAGATAAGTGCCCAACAGAGTTTAAATCGATCAGTGAGCTGGGTCGCTGTTTTGGGCGAGGATCGTGTATTGGATATAGTGAGCGAACTACAACTCCCAGATAATGAAGGGATTTGGAAGGATGTTGCCGACAGGATGAAGAAACAAGCCGCAAGTTTTTCTGCCCAGGGAAAGACATCGGCGCTTTATGATATAGGTATTGTGGGACTATTTCGAACCCAGCTCCTGGATTCTTTGATGGTTTGCCCGTTGGCTCACATTCCCTATCACGTAAACGTGGTAGATACTGCGGTCATAAAAAGATTCAGCATCCGATGTCCGATCGTTGATACTGAAGGGGATAAAATTGCACTGAAAATCGATTCCGTCACAAAAGATACTTCAGAGGTCATGATTGAAATGCCGAAATTCCAAAGGATATTGGGTGGAGGAACCATCAAAGTACACGGTGCTATTGATGAGGATGGAAACAAAAGTTGGGATAAGAGAGGAACCTAAACTTTGAATGAACCGCCTACAAAACCATTTCTTGGGCTGTCGTTTCTCCCGGAGCATGTCTGTCTTGTTGAAATACAAGATGGAGTAATCCAGGCATTAGCGACTCGTGAGTTGGTCCAACCGTTTAGTATGAAAACATTTCATACTGAAGGGCAGTTTTTGGATAATCAGACTGAGATTTTACAGGAATTATACGCGGAGATGGGAGCTCAGGGTAAGGAAGTTGGAGTTGTTCTCGATAGTGGGATGGTATTGGTTAAAAAAATCCCGGTGGCTTTGGGATTAGAAGATGAAGTAACCCGAGAGCACATGCTTTGGGAAGCAGAACAACTCCTCATCTCATCCTTGAATGAATATATTGTTGAATATCAACGACTCCCATTTCAAACCCCTTTGGGGAATCCAATCTATGTTTTAATTCTTGTCCGAAAAGCAGTCATGGAGGGAATTGAGTCTCTTATTTCGAAATGTGGTTTAGACCTCAAAGATGTAGATGTAGATGTCTTTTCCAATATACGGACTCTTTTAACGAATTATGACATTGATTCTGATCAGATTTCAGTCATCGTGGACGTACAGAGATGTTATCTTTCGTTTATTTTTGTTCGCCAAAGAGATTTTTTTCTCTCCCATCGGGTTTCGCTCAATGAGGATGGATCTGTATCACAATTCAAAGAAAGTTCAGATATAGTGAATGTATTATTAAAGGAGCTTCGACGTCTTATTTTCGGCCATCGTTTGGGTCGAGGCATCGATGATCTGAACAGCATCTATCTTTTGGGGGGTGAAAATACACAAAAGGTGTCTAAAGAATTATCTTCGGCAGTATCCGTACCATTGGAGGTTACTAATCCTTTCCGTCGAGTTGAATTCTCACAATCCGTTTCACAATCTAAAGAATATACGAATTACCCAGAGAGATTCGTCGCATCGGTTGGGGTGACGATTAAAAGACTGTCAGCCTATTCATAGTAGTAGGATAGTCCGGGATGAGACCTTAAAGGAGGTAAAATCCATGGTCGACATTAACCTATTTAAAGAAGAAGGCGAAGAAGAGGAGTGGAAACCTGAGGGAGAGGGTGAAAACTTGGAGGATGAATTTGGTGAAGATTTTGATCTAGGAGAGGAAGAGTCAGAATCTTCCCCGTTGGATGAGGATGATGAAAACCTCTTGGGTGATGAAGAAGCTATTCCCGATTTCGAAGAGCCAGATGATAAAGAAGTAGAAGAGGATTACGAATACAGAGAAGGAAAAGAAAAAAAGACGCCAATTTGGTTGTGGGCAGCTTTGGGCATTGTTTTAATAGGAGCGTCTATCTATCTATTCTGGTATCAGCCTCGACAGAGAAGGGCAAAGGGAACAGAACAGCCGGTCGCTAGTTTGACTGCGGCAGATAGTCTCAGGCAGTCATCGCAACAGTCACAGCCGGGTGTGGGAGTCGTTGAAAGAGACAGTACGTCCACAGTACGTGACACCACATCGCGAGTAGATTTGCCATCGGGGCAACCTACCACACCATCCGGACTTGTATCCACAACGGGGATGAGGCGTAAAACACTCATGGTCCAAGCAACGACCGCCGTTTTTGAAAATCTTTCGGATCAGGGACAGATGGGTACAATTATTCTCGAAGGAGATAAATTTCATGTGGGCTATGTGTCGGCGGCTCCAGGCGGGGCCGAAGCCATGGGTCAACGCATTCAGCAACTCATGGGTGCATCGGGATTTGAAGTTGCTCCCGAAGACAGGCATCTTACAGCAGGGAAAATCCAGTACGGGGGGGTGGTTTCGGGTGTACTTCCCGGATTGCAGCAGGATGATGCGTTATCCTCTACAGATCGGTATCCGTCTGCAGACAGTTTTATTGATCGGGTAAAGACACTAGCTCAGCAAAGCCAATTATCTATCTATGAGTCCGAAAAATTTACTGCACGGATAGATCAGAGCGTTAAACAAGTTCCCGTTCGAATTAAGATGGAGGGGAATAAAACCAACGTTCTTAATTTCTTTGGTCGGTTGAAAAATTTCCAGGGTAACTATAGAATATCCAAATTGACTGTTGCGCCTGTGAGCATTTCTGATTTTAAAGCGAGTAAGGTAAAAATGGTGTTGGATGTATGGGTTGCCGTAACCTAGCGTCCCAATAGACAAGTATTTTGGTCAAATGGGTCAATTAGTCGCCAATTATTGGCGACTTTTTGGTTTGAATTGTGTTTCGTATACAAGGTGGAATGGCACGGGGGAGAAAGCTAGTAGGCCCCTCCGGATATCGGTTTCGCCCCACAACAGGGCGAGTGAAAGAGTTTATTTTTAATTATCTGGCCGATGAGGTGAATGATACCCGGATCCTCGATCTTTTTTCAGGTACCGGATCTTTGGGCATTGAAGCTTTAAGCCGGGGAGCCAAAGAAATTTTCTTTGTTGAACGGTCTTCTCAAAATTTGTTACTCCTGGAGAAGAATTTAAAGATTTGCCATTTTTCTGAGAACGCACGTGTTTTTAAAGGTGATGTATTTACGACACTTGATCGGATGGGGCAAAGGGGTGAAGTTTTCGATTTTATATTGGCGGATCCTCCATTCAAGGCATTTTATAGAAATCAAATAATCAAAGGCGTAGCAGACAATCATCTGTTGAAAACCAATGGTCTTTTATTTGTTGAGCATGAAATGCATGATCCCGATTCCGGTGAACACGGAATGAAGCTATTAAAACAGAGGCGATTTGGGCACTGTATGATTTCAATATACTACTCGAGCAAAACAGAATGAGAATAGCTATATATCCGGGTACATTTGATCCCATCACCAATGGACATCTCGATATTATCAGACGGGCTTCTCGTCTCTTTGATAAAGTCATCGTCGTCGTTTCGGAAAATCCTCACAAGCATCCTCTTTTTTCTATCGAGGAAAGATGCAGTCTTGTCCAGGAAACAGTGAAAAGTTTGAAAACGATCGAGGTGGATATTTTTGATGGTCTT
>CAZYTI010000484.1:0-4320 GCA_964650065.1 uncultured bacterium | reverse complement strand
CCTGCCATTGTGCAGGAGGCAATGAAACGGCATCAGGATCTTTCCAACAAGGCACCGACGTATTTCATGTGGAGCATACTGGAACCCCAGAAAGAGGCTGTGCGTCAGCGCCTGGCTCGTGTCTTTGGCTGCGATAAAGAGGAAATCGCCATTACACGTAATGCCTCTGAAGGCCTGCAAATTGTACAACTGGGGATCGATCTGAAAAAAGGAGACGAACTCCTGACCACAACCCAGGATTATGGGCGTATGGTGACGACCTGGAAACAACGGGTACGCCGCGAAGGCCTTATTCTGAAGCAATTTCCTTTTCCCGTTCCTTCGGAAGATCCTGATGAGATTGTGTCGTTGTTCGAAGAAAATATCACCAAAAAGACCAAGGTTATTCTGATTTGCCATGTGATCAATCTAACGGGGCAGATTATGCCCGTCAAAAAGATCGTTCAAATGGCCCGTAAAAAAGGTATTCCGGTTATTGTAGATGGTGCCCATGCTTTTGCACATTTTGATTTTAACCATAAAGACCTGGACTGTGATTATTATGCCACCAGCCTTCATAAATGGCTCTGTGCGCCTCACGGAACGGGATTGCTCTATGTCCGGAAAGAAAAAATCCGAGACCTGTGGCCGATGATGGCCGCTCCGGAACGTATGGAGGACAACATACGGAAATTCGAAGAAATTGGGACCCATCCTGCCGCTCCTTTTTTAGCCATTGCCGAGGCCCTGACTTTTCATCAAGGCATCGGGATCAAGCGTAAAGAGGCCCGACTTCGGTACCTCCGGGACTACTGGGCAAAAAGACTTCTGCAGCATGACCGTGTCCGACTCAATACCAGTCTCAAACCTGGATTTTCCTGCGGATTGGCCAATGTAAATATCGAAGGAATCGATCCCGGAGAATTGAATCAATACCTCTGGAACAATCACCGCATTATCTCGGTGGCCATCAAGCATGCTGAATTTCAAGGCCTTCGGGTCACGCCCAATGTTTATACACTTTTGGATGAGCTGGATCGTTTCTGCGATGTTATGGAAAAGGTCATTAAAAAAGGACTGCCAAAGTCATAGTAGCCGATATATCTTGAAAAAATTTACCACGGATCGACACAGAATCACACAGTGAAATTCCGTGAAAATCTGTGGTAGTTATTGTGGTTGACGTAAAAAATATGGAGACTTTTAAATGAGTGTAGAATTCCAGCCGTTCGAAATGGAGCGGATGATGTCCAAATGGGAAAATGTTGTGGATTACAATTTATCCGAAAGCGGCGTTCATCCCATGACGATCCGGGATTTGGTACAGGATCCAGCGAATTTGGAAAAGTTGCTGAACACGGAGATCGACTATCCTCAGGCAAACGGGATCCTGGGACTTCGAGAACGTATTGCGGCCATCTATCCCGGGAGTACTCCGGAGAATATCCTGGCGACCGTGGGCGCAGCAGAAGCGAACTTCATCACCCTCCAAACGCTCCTGGAGCCGGGCGACGAGATATCTATCATGTTGCCCAATTATATGCAGGTTTGGGGTATCGCCAAGAATATGGGGCTACAGATAAAAACGTTTAATCTCAACGAAGATCGGGGTTGGTCTCTCGACATGAATATGGACGCATCGGTTTCGGACAAAACCAAACTCATCGCTGTTTGCAATCCCAACAATCCAACAGGCTATATTCTGACAGAAAAAGAAATGGATACCATCGTTGCTGCGGCCTCACGTGTAGGAGCCTGGATCCTAGCCGATGAGGTCTATGCCGGTGCAGAGCGGTTAACAGACATTACGACCCCTTCTTTCTGGGGAAGATACGACAAGGTTCTGGCAATTGGGAGTATGTCCAAGGCCTATGGACTCCCCGGTCTCAGAGTGGGGTGGGTTGTGGGACCGACCGAAACAGTGGATGACATCTGGGCAAGGCACGAGTACGTGACTATTAGCACATCCATGCTATCCAATCACCTCACCTCCTATGCACTGTCTCCCAATGTGCTCCCCCGTGTCCGTCAGCGGGCCAGGGAGTATATCCGTCGGGGTTATCCCATCTTAGAGGAGTGGATGCAGGGGCATGGAGATATATTCGATGTGATTCCACCGGCGGCAGCAGCCATTGCATTTGTACGCTATCATCTGGATGTGAATTCAACAGTCATGGTCGAGCGCCTGATGAAAGAGAAGGGTGTACTCATTGTTCCGGGAGATCAGTTTGGTCTCGACCACTATTTACGAATCAGCTTCGGTCTGGAGCCCGATTTTCTGCGTACGGGCCTGAATAGGATTCATGAGTTGATCGTTGAATTGCAGGGATAGAACGCGGATTCAACGGATATAACAGATTTTGACGGATTTGAATACCCATTTTAAAAATCCGTTAAAATCTGTTCAATCTGTCAAATCCGTGTTCTATTTCTTTGAAATTGTTACGGGATTGATAATGAATCAACGCCTTCAGTTAAACGACATCCAGGAAGCCCACGAGCGGATTCGACCTTACATTCACAAGACGCCGGTTTTAACCTGTTCAGCCATCGATGAGATGGTTGGCGCCAGACTTTATTTTAAATGTGAAAATTTTCAGAAAGTCGGGGCATTCAAATTCCGTGGAGCCACAAATACGATTTTTTCACTGAGCGATGACGCGGCATCCCGGGGTGTGGCGACCCATTCTTCAGGCAATTTTGCGGCCGCTTTAGCTCTGGCTGCAAGAAACCGGGGGATACGGGCCCGAATTTTCATGCCAGATAATGCACCTCCTGTGAAAGTTGCGGCCGTTAGGAGTTACGGCGGGGAGATCACATTTTGTGACTCGTCGCCCAATGCCCGAGAAGAGACTGCAGATCGATTCATCCAGGAGACCGGTGCGATGCTCATACATCCGGCCAATGATCTCCCCATCATTGCGGGGCAAGGCACTGCGGTCCTGGAGTTATTGGACTCGATAGCAGACCTCGATTTCATATTGGCACCTGTGGGTGGGGGCGGTCTTATCAGTGGAACGGCCGTGGCGACTAAGGAATTGAATCCCCAAATTCAAATCGTCGGCTGTGAGCCAAAGAATGCCGATGATGCTTATCGATCCCTCCAGGCCGGTGAGATATTACCTTCCATCAATCCCGATACCATCGCCGATGGATTGAGAACATCGCTGGGGAGTAATACGTTTCCCATTATCCGTGATTTAGTCGATGATGTCGTGTTGGCCACAGAAGAAGACATCGTGAACGCCATGCGGATTGTATGGGAACGTATGAAGATTGTTATTGAACCTTCTTCCGCTGTGCCTCTGGCTGTGCTTCTCTCGGAAGGACTGTATGTTAAAGGGAAAAAAGTGGGTGTTATTATTTCAGGTGGGAATGTGGATTTCAGTCGCTTTTTTGAAGCGTTGAGGCGATGCCGCGATTTAAAAAATAGCCACGACTGACCACGAAGCGACATGAAAATAATACTTTACTTTGTGGAAATTTGTGTCAATTCATGGCAGAAATTAAATTTATTATTTAGCAATTATCATCTTGGAGAAACATGAATTCCTCAGAAAACGAAATCATTCGCCGATTGGAAAATGAGAATATGCGGCTCCAACGGGCCGTCGAAGAGCTCTCCATTATCAACGAGATTGCGATGGCTATTAAATCCACTCTATCCCTCGAAAAGATCGTGGATCTCATTGTACAAAAATGTGTGAAGCATCTGAAAGTGGAACAGGCCGTTGTGATGCTTTTGGATGAATCAGAACCCGAAAGACAGTTCAAGACCATGGTTCGAAAAGGAGATTCCGCTTCAGGGATACTGCCCTTTCGCCTGGATCAGCAGCTCACCGGATGGATGCTTAAAAATCAGAAGCCTCTGTTCATCAACGATTTTCCAAATGACAAGCGCTTCAGCATAGCTTCGGATGGTTTGTTTCTCATCGTTTCATTGTTGAGTGTCCCATTGACATCGAAGGGGCGGATGATTGGGTTATTGACGGTATTTAATAAAAAAACAGATGAAGGCTATAGCAGCGATGATCAACGTTTGTTATCCATCATTGCAGCCCAGTCGGCCCAGGTCATTGAGAATGCCCGGCTGTATGGGGAAGAACAAAAGCTATTGAGAATGAGGGAGCAGGTGCGACTGGCATCAGAAATTCAGACGGGTCTTTTGCCCAAGAAAGCCCCTCAAATAGAGAACTACGATATTGCGGGTAGCAGTTACCCTGCCCAGGTTGTTGGAGGGGATTATTTCGATTTTATTGATGTAGAAGACAATGGATTGGCGATTTGTTTAGGGGATGTTTGCGGAAAAGGGATGCCTGCAGCCCTGCTTATGGCCAATCT
>CAZYTI010000483.1:0-4341 GCA_964650065.1 uncultured bacterium | reverse complement strand
AATAATATTGACGGTTCAGATTCGAAAGCTCAACCACATCATGATCGACGAGTATGAGATGCCCCACACCGGCCCGTACCAGGGCCACGGCGGCATTGGATCCCAAACCACCACACCCGGCCACACCGACCGTCGCCTTTTTCAGTCTTTCTGTGGTGCCGGGTACATTTCGCTCAAAAAGGGTTGGCATAAATTATCTTTCCAGTATACAGGGGTTCCAATTCCTCAACATCCTGCCATGATGTCGTCTTTTCTCCCATCGAGAGGAGTGTCCCGACTCTCAATATTTTTTTATTATACCAGGTCGGGACGAGGGGTAGTCTCCCCTTGAGGGGAGTGTCCCGATTTTCAATATTCTTTTTATTATACCAGAATCGGGACGAGGGGTGTAATTAACATCATTCCGATTCGAAACACACCCCTAAATCCCCTGTCAACAGGGTTTTGCTGAATCATACTATTGTCATTTCGAAGAAGTCCCGAAAGAGAAATGAAAAGGTTTTATTGATACTCGGGAAGACTGAGAAATCTTCAAACCGAACGTTTTTAAGATTTCTCCCCCTACAGATCGGGGTCGAAATGACAGCCTATGCTAATTGCAACAGCCTGTCAAGAGAGGATTAAAACACAAGTCCGATTTTTTTCCTACTCCTGATCATCCTTAATAATTTCAACCAACTCGGGTAGATCGATGCCCAACTCTTTTAAGCGTTCAACCTTGGGCACACCATTTCGGGTCCAACCCCGTCGATCGTAAGCAGCATCGACCACTTTCTGGTATTGATCCATCCGGTAATCCCGGACGATTTTCATTTTCTCTTGAGTGGTCTTGCCCGCGGGATCGATGCCGATGATGTCCCGCATCTGCTTATCGTAGTACTTCTCGGCTCTGGATTCGTATTCTTCTTCTGTCACGGGCCCCACGGCCCGATAAGGAGGCATATCTTCCTTACGTGTGCCATAACCCAGCATCCGAATCATGATCCGTTCCAAATTGTGAACCCGGGCAGACTGATCCAGCATACTCTTCTCATCGAGGGGCTCACCAACCATCCCCTCGTAGAACTTGAAGAAGTCTTCGACATGTCCCGGTACCTTCGCAGCGATCTGGGGTTTGTGCTTCGAATTATCTGCCGGAACCACATCATTCCAGATCAGCTTACACAATCCGTGCAGACCGAACCAGGTCCGCCAAAGTGGATAGTAGTAGAGTGCCTCAGCCTTGTCTTCGAAAGTGGGAATCTGGTTATTTACCATATCCATGAAAATGAGCCAGGCCTCATCGTGCTGGGGTCCCTTCACTGCCAGGGTATAACCAGCCTGCTGGGCCAGAGATTCTTTTGAAACATATTCAGAGTATTCCAAACCCTTGGCTTCCATACCGATATCCTGTAGAAAGGCAGCGTCTGCACCCAGCTCCTTGGTCCATTTATTCTTCAGCCATCGGATACCCTGTCCTACGTCAACACCGAAACCGCTGCCCCGAGCTATTTCGTGAAGACACTCCAGCACCTCATCTTTGGCTCCAAATTTCAGCTCTTTTCCACCAGTGACCTTTTTATCGATGATCCCGTTTTCATAACACTCCATCACAAAAGCCATACATGTACCGAAAGAGATGGTATCGATACCGTAAGTATCGCAGTAGAAATTCCATTCGATACAGAATTCGCTATCGAAACAGCCCATGTTGGCACAAGCGGCCGCATTCTCATATTCGGGACCGTCCACAACAACCGTCTCACCCTTATAAGGACCGGTCTTTAATACAAATTCGTCCACGGCTTTGGCGCAAGCCATAGAACATCCTTTCCAACAACCATCCGGATGATTCTGTGTGAAATAATGGGCCTTCAAATAATTCGAATCGATTTTCCATGCTTCCGGATGTGAGCCGTATTTGTAATTATGGACCGGCAAAAGATCGTAAGCATCCATCACCTCGACAATATTCATCGTCCCGACTTCCCGCATGCGGCATTGATCCTTATCCAGAGTGGCCATTTCAGCATTGATGCGCATACCATAATCGCGAATGAGCTTGGGATTGTCAGGATGATTCATATCGTCAACAATCTCAATAGCTCCGGTGGGGCACACAAACGCACATGAAGTACATCCGATACAGTGTGGATCCATCTGACCGAAAGGCATGGTCAGGTGACGCTCGATACCACGACCGGAAAAATCCAGTATGTTTTCCTGGACGAACTGATCACAGGCCCGGACACAGTGACCACAGAGGATGCATGCCTTGGGATTCTCATCGGTGTACTCGCTCTTGAATTTTTCTTTATCACTAGCACCACATCTTTTGGCAATGTCCTGAATGGCAGGAACATTGGGCCAGCGACCGAGATACATCTCAGCCAGGATCCTTCGATGCTGTCTTACCCTTTCGGAATTTGTGCTCACTATGATCTCATCACGTATGGGGAAATTACATGCTGTTACCAGTTTCCTTTTGCCCCTCTTGTCCTCGATCTCGCAAATACAGAGACGGCAAACACCGTTTGGGGCAAGATCTTTATGATGACAAAGTGTTGGAATATGTAATCCAACTCCCTGGATTGCCTTTAGTAGATAGGTATCTTTATTAATTTCTGTAACTCTATCATCAATTGTTATTTTTACCTTTTCAGCCATAGCTATATCACCTCCACTGCATCATAATTACAGACTTCATGGCAAACATCACATTTAATGCATTTTTCCGAATTGATGACTTGTTGATTGCCAGATTCACCGGAAATGGCATTTACCGGACATGCTTCTATACAAGAGGCGCATTCCACTTCCGCACAATTCTTATTGATTCTATAACAAATAAGATCTTGACAGACACCGGCAGGACAATTTTTCTCATGAATATGTATTTCATATTCGTCTCTAAAATGATTCAAAGCACTTAATACGGTATTCGGGGCGGATTTACCCAATTGACATAAACAGGTATCGATGAGTGTTTTTGATGTTTCTTCAATAAATTCTATATCTCCCGGTCTTCCTTCACCTTTACAGATACTTGTAAGAACTCTGCTTAAAGCAAAAAGCCCTTCCCTGCAAGGAGTACATTTTCCGCAGGATTCATCCAAAAGAAAGGTCATAAAATGGAGTGCCATATCAACCATGCAGGTCCTGTCATCCATGACGATCATTCCGCCCGATCCCATCGACGCGCCCGCTTCCGATAAAGAATCAAAATCGACCATCAGATCAAGCATGCTCTCAGGAATACATCCCCCTGATGGACCGCCTGTGTGAACTGCTTTAAATTTCCGCCCGTCCGGAATGCCTCCCCCTATCTCGAAAATAATTTCGCGCAGGGTGATTCCCATGGGAACCTCGACAAGGCCGGAGTTAACAACTGATCCGGTCAATGAAAAAACTTTGGTGCCGGACGATCCGCCCCAGGGATTGTCACTCACATCACCGGTTCCAATCGATGCAAACCATTTTGCACCTTTTTCAATAATGACAGGAATATTGGCCCAGGTCTCGACATTATTCAATACGGTAGGTTTTTCGCGGTATCCATACTCAACATTATGAACATATTTTGCACGGGGGACTCCAGCCCTGCCTGACATCGACGCCATCAGAGCAGTAGACTCACCGCACACAAAAGAGCCTGCACCCCGGTGAATGGATATATCGAACGAAAATTGACTGCCTAAAATATTTCTGCCAAGGAGGCCATAGTCTCTCGCCTGAGAAATCGCCTTCTTTAGCCTCTCCAGAGCAAGGGGGTATTCGTTGCGAATATAAACAAATCCATCATTTGCACCAATCGCATAAGCTCCAATAATCATTCCTTCTATGACTGAATGTGGATCTGTCTCCAGAATGGCCTCGTCCATAAAGGCTCCTGGATCACCCTCATCTGCATTACACACAACATAAACAACTTCATTGCGTTTTTCCCTGGCTTTCTTACCAGACTCCCATTTGACCCCGGCTGGAAATCCACCCCCGCTACGTCCACGAATTCCAGATGCGATGACTTCCCGGGTAACATCATCGGGTTCCATATCGATAACTTTGCTGACAGCCATATACCCACCGCGACTTATATAATGATCTATCTTATCCGGATCGATCAGACTTCTATTTTTTAGCGTTACCAGACGCTGTTTTTTAAAAAACTTGATTTCATCGAGTTGGGTACATACTTTTCCGGTATCAGGATCTTTATACAACAATCTTTCAACGACTTTCCCCTGTTGAAGATGGCTGGTTACTATTTCAGGGACATCCTCTACCTTGATCCACAGAAAAAATATGCCAGCGGGCTGAACAATCATGACAGGACCTGCAGAACAGAGACCATTACAACCCGTT
>CAZYTI010000482.1:0-4345 GCA_964650065.1 uncultured bacterium | reverse complement strand
TACTCACTCATCCTCTGGGAAATCAGATCTTTATGTTTTTTGCCTGTTGACGGCATTTTCCCATTCTCCTTTTTAAGAGTTCGTTAAAGAGTGAAACTGATATGGTTATTCCCCTTTGGAAATAGCATACCTGGAAAAGTGGGGGATCCACATGAGGAACATCTGGCCTCTTGTGTCCACTTCATCGGCTTCAATTACATCGTCATTAGCATCAAGAAGATTAATCGTTTTAACTTCATGTTTTTTTGCATTTAAACCGTTCCAACTCAGCGTCAGTTCGGCACTCGGCTTGAACCGGCATCCCGAAGGCCCAAAGGTAAAAATGAGCTTGTCGTCCTCTTTTTCAACCTGCATGGTGATGGTGACCGGGTCACCATATTTCCAGCCCTCCACCTCCACCAGGGACGGATCTAAATCACCCTTTTTGATCTTAAATTTGGAGCCGTTGGTCGTATTCAGTTTTCCACCCCTATAATACCCCTTTTTCTTATCAAATTTAAATGTTTTCTCGGCGTATTGGGGGAATTTTTGCTTATGACCACCCCGCTTTGATAATTCTGTGGGAAAATCTACGGCGTCCTCCTCCTGAGTCAATTCGGGTTCAAGGGGCAACACCTTTGAGCAACCCCCAAAATTCAAGACGATACCGGCTGCACAGAGTAAGACCAGTGCGAGTACTAAGAAGCGTCTCAGGTGTGTCATTTCAACCTCCCTGGTTAAAATTATGTGTGCTTGAATATTTCTTTTGGGTTTTCATCTGGTATATGGATTAGCAAATGACGTACCAATCCCAAAAACGGATAAAAGAACGATGTTTAATTATAGGTTATTATTAGAATTATGAGATGGGTTGATTTTTTGTTTCGATTGCTGGCGCAGCGTAATGGAACGTTCCCAATTATGTCAAACGCTTCATATAGTATAACCATTCGTTACGGCCAACTTTTTCACCCGCCTGACCGTCGTTCAACAGGACGATGCGTTCCACTGATCTGAGCACCGACCCCGACTCATGGCTTCTCCAGCTATGTCGGTATAACTTTTCAAGGAAAAAGCAGTCGGGTCGAGTTTATCCACCCCACGGGCCTCAGGTGTTTTTCAGACTATAAATAATTTCTGCGAAACCCGGTCTTTTGCCAACCATTAACATATTCATCCTGAAAATCTTAATGACGAGAAAAAATCCCCCGATAACGGAAATTCCTAATACCCCGATACTGGCCATGATTTGCCATAGAGGGATATCCGACACTCCCAACCTCAACATGGCCTGAACCGGAGCGGTGACTGGGAATATCGTCAGCACAATCCAAATGGGACTGTTCGGGAAGGCAATTAGTAATGCCGAAAACCAGAGCGGTACAAAGCATCCAAGTGTGTAGAACAAAGATAACTGGCCTCCTTCCTGGGCAGTGGAGCCGATAGCGCCGATACCGACGGAGAGGACGGCGAATAGGAGATAGCCCAAAATGAAATATACAATTCCCAAGACAAGGAAGTTACCGGGTATCTGAATTTGGCTCATAAATCCGCGGGAAGCGGATGAGGCAAGATAGAGTAATGGAGGTGCTGAGATCACCCATACCAGTACCTGCAGCAGCCCTGCGGTACCCAATGCCAAAACTTTGCCGATAAGCAATTGGCGAACGGAAACCGAGGAAAACAATACTTCGATGAGGCGGCTTTCCTTTTCCTCTCCCAATCCGCTGATTAAGGAAGTAGCGCCGAACATGAGGGCCAAACCCAGCAGAAGGGAGAAAACACCGGGGATAATGAGATTAGCAAGATTACTTTGTTCAAGCGCTATCTCCCCCTCTTCGGTGATACGGGTGACTTTTAGGTTCAGAGGAGATACGATCAAGGTGACGATGTCCGGTGGCACCAACGCTTTCAGGAGGTTCACCGTAAGAAAAATTTTGATCATGGCTGCCGTAGTCGGAGGGGTACCGAGCTCTTTCTCGAGGGTGTATCGTTGAATGGTCCCCGATGATGTGTAGTTCGCCGGGATGATGATAAACTCTGCAACCTCGTTTCTTGCCAGAGCCTTGTTGGCATCCTCCCTCGATGCAAAAGGAATTAGCTCGATCAATCCCAGAGTGGTATGATCATCAAATATTCCGAATTCATCCACGTAACCTATGGCCGTAATTTCTTCTACCGAAGGTTCGGACAAGGTCGTTACCAATGCAACAACCCCGATTGCCAAGAGGGTCAGTACGGGGACGATAAGGGTCATTATGATCCACCCGCCCCTCTTGATTGTGTGTACAAACTCATGTTTGAATATCAAATAGGTTTTATTCATGATTGGCCCCCGCAATATTCAGAAATATGTCATTCAGGGAAGGTGTTGTGATTTCAAATCTGTTGATGGTTATTCCGCGTTCGCGTAATCGGTCGAGGATGATCTGCGGCGTTGTGTCCGGCGCCAGGACCAATTCGACAGAATCTTTATTGACCTTTTTATCAATCACCCCGGGCAGGTCACCTAATTCCCCATCAATAGCCACCTGGACCGAATTCTTTGTGAAGCTTGCCCTCGTTTCCTTTAAATCACCATAGAGGACGGCTTGGCCTTGGTTTATCATCAGTACCCGGTCGCAGAGCTCCTCGACTTTATTCATCTGGTGCGTGCTCAGAATAATGGCTTTCCCTTCATCCCTTAAATTGCCGATCATGTTCTTTATAATTTCTGTGTTTACGGGATCCAGGCCGGTGAAGGGCTCATCCAGAATGATCAATTCCGGATCGTGAATGATGGTGACGATAAACTGGATAATCTGTCCCATGCCCTTGCTCATATCCTTGTTTTTCATCTTTTTATTTTCCAGCATGCCGGTTTGCCGGAGTAAATCATGCGCTCGTATTTCGGCTGTGACTTTGTCCATTCCCTTTAAGGAGGCAAGGTAAAGGATAAGGTCAATGGCGGTTAATTTTTTATACAATCCCCTCTCTTCAGGCAGGTAACCGATAATATTTTTACAGGCTTCATTCATCGGATGACCGAAGATTTCCACTTCACCGGAATCGGGTCTCATAAAATCTAAAATTATTTTTATGGTGCTGCTTTTACCCGCACCATTGGGCCCGATAAGACCCAGGATCTCTCCAGGATCGACGGAAAAGGTTAAATCCTTCACCGCGGTCTTGCCGGCGTAGGATTTGTATAAGTGGTGTACTGCAACCGCTTTCATAGGATAGGCCCTCATGTGATATATGGATGAAGTGACTATGGATTAGAGAATATTATTGTCCCTCTAAAACAATAGCCCTAATAAATCAGACAGCTTCCAAACTACCGGTCCAATGCCTTGATTAATATATAGTCCAATTTGAGCAATAAGCGAATAGGCAACGGCAACCTGTGCAAGTGCATAACCGGCAATGGTGAATTGAATTTTATTGTGTCTTCATGACATCCTTCCAACCAATACGGACATCTGATTGTTTTTCAAACTCGCCAAAATAAGGTTTTAAATCAATAACCGGTGTTCCATCCAATTTTCATAATTTCAATCCTTTTATTCCAAACAACTGATTTAGTCTTGGAAAAAACATGTTTGAATAATCTTTATATACATATAACGGCCAAGAGCTGAACCGCTTGGCCTGCCCGTCACTCACTCGGCAGGGATTTGATGAACCCGCCCACCAGATTGTTGATCGCCCCTTCGTACTTCCATCCTGCCCCCGCCGGTAACTCGTACAACGGATCCGCTGTCGTGACAATGATCATGTCGAGCTCATCCAGTAAGACAATATAGTTCCCGCCATGCCCCGACGCGTAGTCGAAATGATGGGCGCCTACCCTGGCGGACCACCACTGATAGCCATACCCGAGGTCGCGAAAGTCCCCGTATCTGCTGGTTAGCCACCCACCCACTTTGATATTCTCCGAGACCCTTTGCAGTGAATCCATGACCCAACCGGCTGAAAGGACTCGGTTCCCCTCGTATTCACCGTCGTTGAGATATAAAAGGCCGAACCTGGCCATGTCACGGGCCGTAACGTAGATTTCAAAACAGCCCCAGTTGTAGTTATCTGCATCGGCGGTCCAACCGCCCACCTTTGCGTGAATCGGCACAAAAAGATACTCCTGAGCGTATGACAAGAGATCTGTCTCACACGCCCGCGCCACAATGACCCCCAGGAGATGGGACGTCAGATTGCTGTAACCGAACTCGGTTCCCGGGTCGCTGGTGAGAGGAAAATCAACCAGGTGAGGCAGCCAGTGCCAGTTGTCGCTGAAAAAGAGAATTTCGAAATATGGAGGCGTGCTCTCCTCATCGGGATATCCGGCGCGCATCTGCAACAGGTCCCTGATCGTGATCTGCTTCTTCCTCGG
>CAZYTI010000481.1:2050-4349 GCA_964650065.1 uncultured bacterium | reverse complement strand
CTTCTGCCCGGTATCCCGACAAAACGGATCCAGAGATGAATCGGTGCTTTCCCTTTTTTAATTCGTCTTTCAATAACCCTTCAACGGATGCGCCCATTCTGGTCTCAATGAGCCTGGGGTTACGAACCGAAGGTCCTCCCAGGGAAATCGTTCGCCGGACATTCAGCCGTCCGGCGGTAAAGAGGGTTCCTACGGCACAGACATCCTGTGCGCCTATTGTAAAGACGTATTTGTGACGATTGACCGGATCCAGAAAATGAATATGTGTGCCGGAATTCCCTGCGGGATGGGAACCCGTAAATTCCTGGACCCGAAGGGATTCCAGATCCGTGGATGGTATCCCTGCTCCTTTCGCCTGGCATAAGAAGAGGTTGCCATCAGTCAGTTTCGAAATGACACGCATGCCTTCGACAAACGACTGCTCCCGTCCTTTAAGGATCGTAGCGACATCCGGGGAAAGAGGATTCGTATCCATGGCCGTGATAAATATGGAGTGGGGTTGGGTCACCGGATTGGCGATGATTCCGAAAGGTCGGGACCGGATAGCCGTCCATAATCCGGATTCCAGAAGCTGTGTAATGACCCGCTCACGATCCAATGTTTTGAGATCATCCTGAGAATGGGATTGGAATCGGATCTCATCCTCACCATCCAAATCGATGACGATAGAACGAAACATCCGCTTCTCACCCCGGTTGATGGCCACAACCTTGCCACAGCCCGGGGAGGTAAATCGAACGACAGGGTATTTCCGATCGGTGAAAAGCAGTTGCCCTAATTTCACGCGGTCTCCCACCGAAACGGCAATCTGGGGCTTCATTCCGATATAATCTTGACCGAGAAGGGCCACTCGTTTGATGACTTTCCCCGAATCGATCACTTGTTCCGGTTTACCACCGATGGGAAGATTCAATCCCTTCTTTATTCTGACTATCCCCATAAATCCCCTTTGTCAGGTAACGAACTTCTGGAAATATAATGCATAAAGATGTTCAAAGCAATTAATTTACTTTTTTTATGTTTTCCCAGGGGAGAAACACTATCCCCGCATCATTTTTAAGCAGCCGTCCCCTTCAAATAATCGATCATGGGTTGTGTGACCAACGGAACCACATCACTGATCATATGGGGCATCAGGTTATCCATGACTTTAGGCATCATGTCCGGCATCTGCTCGGCCATGTTGTCGGGCATGGGGACCCGCTCCTTGATCCGATCCAACATGACGGGCATGACCTTGGGCAACATCATGGGTAAAAGCTTGGGGAAGAGCACCGGGAATATGGGTTTCATGAGATTCAGAGCACCGGGGATCTTGCCCATGATGCGCATCATGGGGCCCATACCCAGGGGCATGGCATCGATGAGTTCTTTCCACATCGTTCCCATCAGAGCGGCAAATCCCTGGGGGGTCATCAAATCGATCATAGCCTCAAAAACGGCCCACTGTTTCCGAACCTCGGGATTGGGATCCGGAAAATCGTACCCCAATGCTGAGGATGCGAACCGGGCCAGGTCGACAACATCCATACCCAGTTCCTTCTTGTCATTGGAAACCCGGAGCTGGAATTCACAGCAGGGACACAGGGCCAGGACTTTATCTGCACCGTTCGCCACGGCATCATCCAGCCGTTCTTTACCGACCTCGGCCGCCACAGGTGGATCTTTTATCAACGTCAATACAGAACCACAGCACAATCCTTCTTCACGGTTGTGGGCCATCTCGATAAAATTGACATTGGGAATGGCCTTGATGAGATCACGGGGTTCCTCGTATACTTTTGAGACCCGGCCGATATGACAGGAGTCGTGCCAGGTCACGGTAGTGGGCTTCATTTGGTTTTCGGGAAATTTGAATTCACCTGCTTTGATTTTATCCGTCACGACTTCGCTGTAGTGCTTGGCGGTAATCCTATAATCCAAACCCAACTTCTTGGACCACTCGGGGTAGACATGGCGCCACATCATATCACACGCAGGACAGGAGCTGATCACCGTATCGGCCCCGGTTTCCTTGACGGCCTCGATGTTCTTCTTCATGATCTCGACAAACAAATCCCATTTACCGGCTACGAGCATGGGTGTCGCACAACAGTTCTCTTTCTCTCCCAGATAGGTGAAATCCACGTTTGCCTCATCCAGGAGCCGTACCGATGCCATACCAATATCGTTCTCTACATAACTGGCCGTACATCCGGCAAAGTATACATTCTGTGCTCGATGACCGGGTCCATGTTTCTCAACTAAGTCTTCAGGAAACCAGTCGGCACGGTTTTTCCGATACCCGGCCCAGATATTG
>CAZYTI010000481.1:0-2040 GCA_964650065.1 uncultured bacterium | reverse complement strand
ATCGTGCTCGACGTAGCTGGCGGTGCAGCCGGCAAAGTAGACCGCCCTAGACCGTTTCCCATTGCCTACGTGCGCGTCTTTCAGCTCCTCCGGGAACCATAAGTCTCGGCGGCGGCGGTAGCCGGCCCAGATATTGCCCTGAGACGACAGGGCCGCTGCCATCATCTCGAAGGGTGGGAACGTCATTCTCTTCTCTTCCTGAATGAGTTGGCCGCGGAGCTTCATCCACGAAGGCTCGATGGGCAGTGCCGCAGAGCAGCGTGAGTTGCACAATTCACATGTCGTACAGACCAGAATGGAATCGACCATTTTCTGATCCCACTTCACCCGGCCTTCCATGTGTTCTCTGAGCCAGTACCACTTCCCCCTTGGACTCTGGCTCTCCCATCCCCTGCCGTAGAATTGATCGCAGGTATCGATACAGTATCCGCACTGAGAGCAGGAATAAGCATACCAGGCCACATCCGAAGGAATATCCTTGATATCTTTACCGTGCCGTTCGCCCACTTTGGTAATGACTAAATTTCCAATGGGACGTATCAAGGGTTCAAAGACCTGTGCTAAGGACATCACCATACCCAAGAGGCCATTATTCAATACTTTACCGGGATTCAACAGGCCTTTGGGATCGACCTGTTTTTTGAATTGGCGTAAACGCCTGGTCCGTTCCTTGCCCATGATCTCATCGGCTTTTTTTGCAAAGTACATTCCGGTCGAGTATGGACGGCCGCCGAATCTTTTCGCAATTTTCATGATGGTCATGACCAGACCAAAGACGAAGTTATAACTCAGTTTCCGTTGATCTCCGGGAATGAAACCCAGGATCACGACTTCAGGTTTACCATCCGGTCCGTTTCGTATGATGACGCCTTCTTTCACAACGGGTTGATCGACCTTACGCTCGATCTCTTCCATCACGTTGCCTAATTGGGACAGGGGGACGATCACTTCCGAGGGAACCAGAGAGGGACCCAGCCGCTTGACGACCATGAGTTTAAAGCGGTGTTCCCATTCGTGATGGGCAATACGGTCGCTGAGAATTTCAGCCTGGCAAGGTTTGACGATTTTTTCTAAAGCGCTTCGTACTGTTGAGCTGTCTTTCTTCCGGAAGGCCAGCGTGAGTATATAGGAAGCTGGAAGAATGACACGTTCCTCAACCGGATGACCCAGGTGTTCCTGTATGGGTGACCGGTTTTTCATCTCGGCCATGCGGGGATTGATGAAAATCATGGCCCAGATGGGAAGATCGGCCTTGACCATCGATTCCAACAGCGTCTGGAACTCATGGGGATCCGGGCAGGCCAGTGAGACGATATCCAGGCCTTCCAACGGCATGACCTTTAAAGTCACCTGACTGATAAATCCGGTGATCCCCTCAGCTTCAGAGATGAACTCGAGGTCCTCGCCGGTAAACTCCCGTATCTCACCGGAGGGTAAAACGACCCGGGCTGAAACGACATTTTCTTTATAGTATCCATATTCATAACTCCCGATTCCGGCTCCACCTTGAGCCAACCATCCTCCTGCTGTGGAAGAGGGATAGCTTGTTGGATAGAGACGCAGCGTGAGACCCTTTTTCTTCAGTTCGGTATCCAAATTTTCCCAGGTGATGCCTGCATCCACGGTCACGGTTTCGTTTTCTTCATCGAAGGAAACGATCCCTTTCATCCTGTAAAAATCAACGACAATCCCTTTTTTAACGGGAATCACGCCGCCGTATCCCGATGAAGCTTTGGCACGTGGTGTTAAAGGAATGCCCTGCCGATAGGCCCATCGGACGATCTCAGCGAGTTCCGATTCGTTCTCAGGTTGAACCACGGCGGCAGGGGTGGTATTTCCGATTATCGGCTTGACCAGACTGGGTATGGACGCGATATCGTGTCCATACAGAATCCGTTCCGTTCTTTCAAAGGACACCCGGTTCCCAAATTGGTTGAGAAATTCTTTTTGCCCCGAATTCAACTGTGTCATTTGTTACTCCTTATTAAACTTTTATTACGATAACATCCTTAATTTTGAGTCAAGTTTCGGTACCATAAT
>CAZYTI010000480.1:0-4349 GCA_964650065.1 uncultured bacterium | reverse complement strand
TTCACTGGCCAAGACCATCTTGTCCAAATGACATTGTTCCCTCTTCGATTCCGATACCGATACCGAATTCCGTCGGCTTTTCATATAACTTGGACACTACCCGAATTCTATTGAATGAGATGAATCTCCGAAGGCGGTGGCGTCAAATACTTGACTCCGTTGTCGGTAGCATGCGCTCCGTCATGAAACCATAATCTTAAATAGTCCTCTTTGTCTTCTGTGGAAGTCAAAGGCATGAACATGAAGAATTCCACGGCAAAGTGGTGATACATTTGGATTGTCATCTCATGTTGGTAGTCCGGGCCGAGTGAACCAATCCGGGGGGGATATGATCCTTTTCCCAGGCCATGCAAGTCGATAGAAACCTGGGTTTTTTCAGGATCCAGGTCTTTGTTGAATCTTTGTGCACGATTGACAATAATCCCTACTTCGTCAAGTTTCCGCTTGATTATCTCGAATGTTTCGGCCGCGGTACGGCCCACCTTGATGTTCTCGTCTAAGACCTTGCGGATTTTCATCCCCTCTGACCAGAGTTTCTTGATTTCAGGAGGCGGCTCTGTCTCTCCTTCACGGAGCACATAGCCGTACTCGACTTTCATCTCGAAGAAGTTTCCGAATTTCCAAAGGTCCCTGACGCCTTGCAGATCGTAATCTCCCTCGGCCCCATGGTCGATGATAAAGAAGTCTCCTCTCCGGACTACATTATCACGGCTTCTCGTTCCATACCGCTTCCGGATGGAAAGACCTCCCTCGTAACCGGTACTCAGATCGCTCCGTTTGGTTACCCCTGGAACGATTTTCGCGAAATCATTCTTGAATGCCTCTTCGAATTCCTCGCGTATTTTCTTATACATGACAAGTTCGCTTTCCACAGGTCTCGACAAATAATCGAATATCAGGAACTCAGACGATTCAAGCCTCTCGGCATATTTGTCGCCAAGCGCTTCACTTAAGAGAAGGTAGTCTGTATGCGAAATGCCATCGTTTGTGGGTGTACGAATGATCGGGCCCAGCTTATGCTTGAAATTCAACGCAATGCGTTTGGGGTCACGCTCAGCCACAAATGCTCCGATACCCTCGAATCGATAATCATATTCCGTTTTAGAACCGCCCGGCGTTTCTCTCCGAGGAATGGGATCGGTGATTATGTCATAGGCCCCACATTCTTCAACGGTATGCGGATCCGGATTCGGAAGATGATACGAACCATCGTTCCTGCTCCATCTACGACCGAGAGCTGCCCGTTCGATTCGGTCACCACCCCGGTCCGTGAAAATGAAAACTCCGGAGTTACTTCCGAGGTCTGCGTAAAAACCGGAATTCACGTAGTTGCCAAATGAATGGACATTGCCCTCACGCATGACGTGAATCCACATGTCGATTCCTCGCTCGCGCATGACTTTGGGCAGGATAAGATCGTACTTGTCCCGGCGGATAAGATTCGTAAGCTCCTTGATACTGAGCTTTTTCAACTCCTGCTCATTGGGTATTTCCAATATAGATTGGGATGGTGCAGTAATAATTAGCCCAAAGAAAACGAACAAAGAAAGAGTCGCACAAAAAACTCGTCGTGTGAACATAAAAAAGTCTCCTTTACTCTTTATATATTATTCTAATCTGTTCACCTGAAGAGATTTTTACTGATACCAATTCCCAGAAAAGTTATGCTTCAGATCATCTCCCAAGGCTGTACGACTACAGAACCATTATTTAATAAGATAAAGCTCCTTTTTCAGTGAAGTTAAATACTCAACACCGTTTTCGGTGGCAATCGCCTGCTCATGATCCCAGAAGAATAAATATTGGTCTTCGTTTTTGTTGAGTGGCGGCGACGGCATATAGAAAAAATATTCTAAAACAAAATGGTGATTGGGTTTGAGTGGTATATCATGAGTCCAATCCGGACCATAAGAACCAACCCTGGGGCTAAAATCAGTATAGAGGGGATGGCAGTCGATACTCAGCAGTGTTTTTTCAGGATCATAACCATAGGAGTAAACAGGGAAATTGTTCTTTGGCTGAACCATATGCATTTGGGGATCCACAATAATAATCCCAGCCTCATCAAATTTCCGTTTGTAGTTTTGAATAATCTCACGAGGAGTCAGTCCGGCCTTGATGGTTTCTGTCAGAATCTTATCGATTTTCAGATATTCTGCAAAGAGTCTTTTGATTTCCGGCGGCGGTTCGGTCTCTCCTTCACGGAGCACATAGGCAAACATTCCCTGGCTTGGATATGCGACAATGTCACCTCTCTGGACCACACTGTTTTGATAGCCTTTTGTCCTTCCCCTTTGTGATACTCCCGTACTTCTACGGGCAAAGAAAGTTCCATATCTAATATCGGTTCTTTTGGTTACACCCGGCACGATTTCAGCAATAGCTTTCATGACCTGTTCATTTTGATCATGACGCTCTCTCTTCCATTTTTCAACTTCGACCGGCACCGGACTTGAAATGTAATCCAGCAGCACATATTCAGACGAGACCAGCCTGTCGGCATATTTATCACCAAGTTCCTCGGTCAATAAGAGGTAATCCGTATACGAAATGCCGTCTGATACATTTCTGGTAGTTGGCCATGGTCCCAGATTTTGCATAAAATTGACCGCAATGCTTTTGGGATCACGTGCTTCCACAAATTCTCTGAGGCCCTTAAACCGGTAATCATATTCTGTCAAAGGATCTGACACCGGTTCCACCACAAAAACCGGGTCGTGGATGATGTCGTAGGCTCCGCTTTCTTCGAGTAAATTGATCTCTACCTCTTCCCTTTGACGCTGTGTAGCTCCCCAGCGGCGTCCGAGAATCGCGCGTTCGATTCTGTCGCCGTTGCGGTCCGTGAAGACGAAAAGACCGGAGGTACTGCCCAGCTCTTCTGCACCAAAGCGATCGGGAATTGCATCTCGCATCACATGAATCCACATGTCGACATTGTTCTTCCTCATGGCCTGGGGCAGAACGAGATCAAACTTTTCCCGGCGAATCTGATTCCTCAATTCCACGGGAACCGGGCCTCCCAAATCCTGAGACTGTACATTGGCAAGAGGTACTGTGATCAGCACAGCAAATAAGCAAAACATAATTCGAGATTTCATGACCTTCTCCTCCTTTGGTAAAATGGTTTTGTCAAAAATTAACCACAGAGCACACAGAGAAATGATTAACATTATTTATGTTACACAATAAAATCTAACCTACCCTCTGTGACCTCTCAAATATCGTATCGTGTGATATGATATTTTCTCCGATATTAAGTAGATTCCCATTAACAGGATATTACAAGAATCTATGTCTTAGATGCGTTCACCTTTCGAGAACACAGAGTATCTTTCTTTTCCTCTGTGCCCTCTGTGGTTTCATATTTTTCTCTCCTTTTTCATAAAACTTTTGACACTACCTGGTTATCATTTAATGAGATAAAGCTCCTTTTGCGGTGGAGATAAATACTCGACTCCATTTTCAGTGGCAATCGCCTGCTCATGATCCCAGAAGAATAAATATTGATCTTCATCTTTGTTGGATGTAGGCGACGGCATATAGAAAAAATATTCTAAAACAAAGTGGTGATTGGGTGGGAGTGGTATATCATAAGTCCATTCCGGACCATAAGAACCTATCCTTGGGCCACGCATTTCCTGGTACTTCCTATTACGCGCACCTTTTCCCATGCCATGGGAGTCGACACTGAGCAGAGTTTTTTCAGGATCAAAACCTTCAGAATATACAGGAAAATTATTTTTCGGCTGAATCATATGCATTTGTGGTTCAACAACAATGACACCAGCACCAGCAAATTCCCTCTTGTAATTTTGAATGATTTCCCGAGCGGTTAATCCCGCCTTAATGTTGTTTGCCAGAATCTTGTCGATTTTCAGATATTCAGCCCAGAGTTTTTTAATTTCCGGAGGGGGTTCCTTCTCACCGTCACGGAGCACATAAGCGTAGATTCCCTGGCTTGGCGATGAAACAATATCGCCTCTCCGGATCACCATGTTTTCATAGCCTGGATTCCATCCCCTTTGCGATATTCCTGTGCTTCTCCGGCTAAATAGAGTGACTCCCACCTCGCGATTTTTGGTTACACCCGGTACGATTTCAGCAAAAGCTTTCTTTACGCGTTTAAGTTCGGCTTGACGCATTTTCTTAAGAAGTTTAATTTCACTCGGTACTGGTCTAATAATGAAATCCACCGTCACATATTCAGACGAAACCAGCCTGTCCGCATATTTTTCACCTAACTCTTCAGTCAACAGGAGGAAGTCTGTATACGAAATGCCGTCTGTTTGTCCCCGAGAAGTCGCCCACGGCCCCAGATCATGCTTGAAATTTACAGCAATACGTTTTGG
>CAZYTI010000479.1:0-4355 GCA_964650065.1 uncultured bacterium | reverse complement strand
CGAGATACGTGGCAATGGGATATTTTTCATGCCACCAAAAAGTCGTGGTATTTCCCTGAGTCGTCGTTTGTTTCAGTGCACCATTAGAGGCGACAATTAGACCATTGGGGACGGTGACACGAATATCGACCGAATCGGCCTTGTCAGAAGGGACGTCTTTGCAGGGCCACCAACCACGGGCACCCCAGGGTTGGCTGAACGACCAGATCATGGGTTGGCCTTCGTGGGTATCAAATCCAAAGGCCCAGCCGTACTGTTCCGAATCCTGCGGACGGCCGTTATAAGCGACTGTGAAACGGAACTGTTCACCCGGAGCATAATGCCTATCCAGGTAAACCGTGAGTAAGTCATTATTGCGGTAAAAGTTCAGTTGAACCTCTGGTGACGCGGACATTCGCACATCCGTGAGAAACATGTCATCACAAAAATTCAATTGGACCAGATCAAGGCCGGTTGTCACGACGACACCAGCCACTTCAACGTTCCCATAGATGAATTCGGTGGACGGTTCAAGTATCAAATTCAGATCGTAGTATGTCACATCATAATGCTCTTGATTGGCAGTGATTTGCTGATCACTCAACAGCTTTTCTCGATAGTGCTTTGCTTTCTGATCAGTTATGCTTTGCCATAGTTGCATGTCTCTTGTGGAAAATTGAGCAGAAGCTATTCCAATGGACGAAACCAGGATTACTATAAAAATCGTTTTATGCACATCAACTCCAATATTGATGAATACTCGGTATGATGCCTTGACAATCCACGGTATATAAATGAATCATGATGATGGGGATACAGAATATAAAATAAGGAATTTTCGGCCAATTATCCACACCTAATTTCGGGAGGTGTCATTCTGATTCCGGTATCATCGGAGCAGGTCCAAGGGCTGGTATCAAATACCTCCCCCTCAAACATCGGAATCAGAATGACCTATTTGAAAATGTACCGGAGCTTCATAAAAGTAAAACGTGTTCACTATTATCCTTTCCCGGATAAAATCTACATCGAAATGGTTCTATTAACAATACGTCCAGCATGCGGCAATTCCCTAAAAAAAACCGATTCGCCATCGCAAAAAACACCATAGAGTATTTTTTGAAATTGACAGAGAGAGACATACCTTCCATAGATATGTACATCAATATTCAATACGATTAGCAATGGCGAACCGGATTTAAACCAAAGCCAACAAATATTATCATTTTTTCAATCGATTTAGAACTGTTTTCATGAATGCGTCCAGCCAAATGAATGAATCCCGAGCAGACCATTTCTCAATGATTTTGCAACGGCTTCAGATTGAGAATGTACCTGGAGTTTTTTATAAATATTGCGTATATGGTGCCGGATGGTATCCACGCTGATGCACAGGGTTTCGGCAATTGACTTATACGTATTCCCATTTGCCAATCCCTTCAGGACCTCCTGCTCTCTTTCCGTTAAAGGCGTTGAATAGGATAACGGCGGGTATACATTCTTCTGCTGGAAATAATCAACGACCTTCCGTGCAATATGGGAACTCATGGGTGAACCTCCATGATACGCTTCCCGGATGGCCTCTAACAACCGGGCAGGAGGTGTATTTTTTACTAAATACCCACAAGCCCCGGCACTTAGTGAGTCAAAAATCGAATCATGATCTTCATAAATTGTGAAGATTAGAATGATCAAATCCGGAATTATTTTTTTTACTTCCTGAACACCGACAATACCTGACATGCCGGGTAACCCGATGTCCATGAGAAGTACGTCCGGAATGATCGTCGAAATATCGGACAACAGCTGCTCACAGTCCGGGTACACCGCGACACATCGATAGCCTTCAGTACCATCGATCAACACCTTGAGTCCCGCCCGTATGGTGTGATTGTCTTCGACCACAGAAACATCGATCATACGCTTACATCCCAAAAATCTGTCCATCTGGTTGAACTATTTACCATCCACATATCGAGATAGATAAAGTGAAAATCCCATTCAACAAGGATAATGATAAAACGGGAAACGAATGTTCTATATTTAAGACGTTTGTTTAACAGAAATACCCTGAAAAAAAAGGACATTTTTCTAAAGAATGAAATAGGAGAGATGCCATTAGAAACTGAGAGGACGCAGGTCTAAAAAAATGATAGTGCCCCTTAGACCCTAATTGAAGCATTAGGCGAGCTGATTGATTTTCAACTGAGGATGACAGAGCAGTGAGATATCAATGTGTGCCGACGAATGATGATTCAGTGTGACTCCTTCACTCTATAAAAATCATTTTTTTCGTCTCTAAATAGGAAAGATGCCCTCCTTTCATGGATTTTATTTCAATCCGACAAAAATATATCCCCGAAGCCACCCTTCGATCCAAAGCATCTTTCCCATGCCACTCAACGGAATGACGGCCCGCCGAATGGATCTGTTGATCCAGCCTTTTTACTTCCCTACCCCGAATATCAAGGATGGTTAAAACAACCTCTGCCGTCTCCGAAAGGGTGTACGCAATGGTCGTTTCCGGATTAAAGGGATTGGGATGGTTCTGATGAAGTCGGAATTCATATGGTTTTGTATTTTCCATATCTTCAATACCCGTCGAACCTTCATGAACCTTCCACACGTGGACGATACTTTTGTCCTCATCAGCCCGCGGTTCCATGACGTACAACAAACCACTGTCTCTGTCATAATCCACCGCTCCAAGATGATACCATTGCTGGATCGATGCGACGTGGTAGAGAAGGTCATCAATATTTAAGGTGGCATACGGTTGGGATTCCCAGAGTTCCATTTTACCCTGGGCCACGGCCGCCAGGTCGGCCGGATCGTAGAAGAGTAACTGACCGACAAAGCTGTCACTCCACCAGCCCCTGTTACAATCATCGGGCCATGGCGGTTCATCCGTGCCATCCGCACACCCGTACCAACAATCTCCCTGACCTTTTGTACCCACAAAGAGTACTGCAGAATGTTCTCCTGCCGTCAACCAGGTCCCGCCCGACCATTCGTCGGAATGATGATAGTCATTCATGGTCGATGGCTCATCCTCATAGACATTGCCGTAGAAAAGCAGAGACGTGGCAGCAATGGTACTCCCTGCTGCTGGTGGATTCCCCGAATTCCACGGACTACAAACAATCATGGAAGGTCCCATGGTACCCTGGCCACCATCCCGAAACCGGCCCGTTGCCAGGATCATTCCGGGCGTATTGGCATCGGCCCACTCAGAAGGAATGGCAAAGAGATAATCCCCTGTGACATAATTCCAGTATTCGCCGATGCGCCAGGTTCCGGTAGTCTGTGGGTCGGACAGGTCCAGTTCGCACCATCCGTGGGAGGCATGCGAAGCACCCTCATCCAGATCTTGCGCCCACGCGAAGTAGAGTTTACCCGTGGTCTGGTCGCCTTGCGGTGGCAGATACGCCAAACCCACACGAGGCATTTCCAAATTCTCGAACAGCCCCCCCCGGATATCACTGAATGCCTGCAGCGTCTCCGCTGTATTCAATTCATTCACATCCTTACCTGGTGAAATCACCGGAATCGGAATGGCGATTTCGGAAACATATTGGGTGTGGTCGTGGCCGACCCCGAAGAGAGATCCGGGATATCCATCTTTCGGTCCATCGGGATCGCCATCGGGATAAAAGGCCAATGCCGAAGCCCAGCTGTTCCATGTCCAGTTGACGTTATCCGGCATCCCCGGTGAATCGGGCAGTCTGAAAGCGCCACGATACTCCAGATCGGCCGGCTGGATGCGCTGGGCCGGACAGGGGATTGTCCGGATTATTAGAAAAACCAATGTCCATCTCATGTCATGTTTTTTCATGGCGAATCCTTTCCTGGAGGCCGTATCATAAGTCAAGTTTTTTATATGAAATACTGCATTTAAGTTCGAAGAACCAAGGGTTTAAGAACTTTTAATACGGCCCCATAAAAGGTTTATATCATTTCACAAGGAGCAATTTTTTCGTATCCACATAACTCCCTGCTTCGATACGGTACAGATAAACACCTGCCTCCACATGGCGACCCCCATCGTCCCTGGCATCCCATCGAATGGAATGAAATCCGGCGGATTTCTGTTCATCCACGAGAACGCGGAGTTCCTGCCCTGCCATGTTAAATATCTTCAAACGAACATGAGCGGAAGTAGGCAGCCGGTACTGTATCTTTGTGTCCGGATTAAAGGGATTGGGAAAATTGTCCAGGAGCATGAACCGGGACGAGGTCATTTCAGATTCTTCTTCCACACCCGTACCCGACTCGATGCGGATCAGATGATCCTCAGTTTCACCGTCTATAAAAACTCCCGATCCATCCCAGCTTTCTCCCACCGGACTCTCAGATATGGTCATCCGGACCCAGAC
>CAZYTI010000478.1:0-4362 GCA_964650065.1 uncultured bacterium | reverse complement strand
ATAACTATAGCGATTAAAAAATGTCTTGACTTTTAACTAAAAAACTTTGTGGCCTATTTTTGTTTAAATACGGCCTTATCAAAAAAAAACGGAACACGGATTCAATATCCGCATTCCGTAGAAAATGTCCCCAAAATACCTAAGACGATTTTTCCATCTCTGTATTCTGCTCCTTCAGCTTGTATTTTTTCATATATTTTTCAACCCGGCCGGCGGTATCCACCAATTTCTGCTTTCCCGTATAAAAAGGATGGCAGGCCGAGCAGATTTCGACACTGATATCACCTACTGTGGATCGCGTTTTGAAGCTATGCCCACACGCACAGGTCACCGTGGCTTCTTTGTATTCGGGGTGAATGTCTTTTCTCAAACTTCTTACCTCCGATAAAACCTCTTTTCTAAGGGCTAAAAGATAATAAATTAGGAAACATAAAGCAAGAGAATAATTATGTGCTCATCGATCCCAAGAATTCTTTATTATTTTTCGTACCGCGCATCTTGTCCAATAAAAATTCCATAGCTTCAATCATCGTTAATTCATTCAATACTTTGCGGAGAATCCACACCCGGTTGAGTTCATTGGCATCCTGGAGCAATTCCTCCTTGCGTGTCCCCGATTTATTGATATCAAAGGATGGATACGTCCTGCGATCGGAAAGCTGACGATTGAGTTGAATCTCCATATTACCCGTCCCTTTGAATTCCTCAAAAATCACTTCATCCATTCGACTCCCCGTATCGATGAGGGCCGTCGCAATGATTGTCAGACTCCCTCCCTCTTCGACGTTTCTGGCAGCCCCAAAAAACCGCTTGGGGCGATGGAGAGCATTGGAATCCACACCACCTGAGAGGATTTTACCCGAGTGAGGTACGACCACATTATGGGCCCTGGCCAAACGGGTGATGGAATCCAATAGAATCACCACATCGTTACCATACTCCACCAGCCTCTTGGCTTTTTCAAGAACCATTTCTGCCACCTGAACATGTCTTTCCGCGGGTTCGTCAAAAGTCGAACTGACCACTTCCGCCTTCACAGACCGTTCCATGTCTGTGACCTCTTCGGGTCTCTCATCTATGAGAAGCACGATAAGTGTGATCTCAGGATGATTTTTTGTAATGGAGTTAGCGATTTTTTGGAGAATAATGGTCTTACCCGTTCTCGGTTGTGCAACGATGAGTCCCCTCTGTCCTTTACCGATGGGTGTCAACATGTCCATGATCCGGGTCGTAAAATCTTTTGCATTTGTTTCAAGCCCAATACGTTCATCCGGATAAAGAGGTGTCAAATTATCAAAAAGGATTTTACTCTTGGCTTCCTCCGGGTTTTCATAGTTCACGGCTTCCACTTTAATGAGAGCGAAGAAACGTTCGTTGTCCTTGGGAGGCCGTATCTGCCCAGACACAGTGTCGCCTGTCCTGAGACTGAAACGCTTTATTTGTGAGGGTGAGATGTAAATATCATCCGGACCGGGCAGATAATTTGTATCTGACGAACGGAGGAATCCATATCCATCGGGTAGGATTTCCAACACCCCTTCGGAAAATATATTTCCATCCAGGTGGGTTTGCGCCTCTAAGATTTTGAAAATGAGTTCCTGCTTTCTCAGCCCTGAATATCCGGGCACATTCATATCCTGAGCCAACGTCGTCAGTTCTGAAATCTTCTTTTTCTTTAATTCAGCAATATCCATAAAATAGCCTTTCCTGGTCCCATTCAAGATCAAATTGAGAACCAGTTATATTGTTCCACTGTTCAGAATGAATTGCCTTTATAATCACAATTCTAATATTAGAATGAAATGTTAATCATGAAATAGATTGGTAACTCGAGCCGCTGGAGCGGAAGAAATAAAAGATGGAATAATCCCCTCGTTCTATACTTTTTTAAATCCCCTCAGTAAATAATTTGGAATGAAAAATGAAAGAAACTCGATTAGTTGTTCAGATGAATAATTTTTTGTTACTTTCCCAATAACTCGGATACTACAATTTAAGAAAATTTATTTTTTTGTCAAGTACTTTATGTAAAAAAAATCGTTTAATACATGATAAATAATATTAAGCGCATGCCATAGAATATCACTCTAACGATTTTGCATAATCCTGTAAAATTTTTTTTACATAATCCGGCTCTGTCATTGTAAAGACACTCGTCCTGATTCGACTGCTATCCGGCAACCCCTTAATATACCATCCGATATGTTTTCGCATCTCTCTAACACCTCTTTCAACTCCCAAGTTTTTCAGTGCCAGTTGATAATGCGAAAGACACAACTCGATCCTTTCTCTGTAAGAGGGGGGCTCACCTAACTCACCCATTTCAAGATACCTGTCTATTTGTTTAAAGAGCCATGGCTTTCCCAATGCACCTCGTCCGACCATCACCATGTCACAGCCCGTTTCATCAATCATACATTTTGCATCTTCCGGTGATTTCACATCGCCGTTTCCAATAATCGGAATTGAAACCGCTTCTTTCACTGAACGGATGCTGTTCCAATCGGCTTGTCCTTTAAATCCCATTTGTTTTGTTCGGCCATGTACCGTGACCCAACACACCCCTTCTTGCTCAAGAATACGGGACACTTCCACCGCAACCAGATTCTTCTCAGTCCAGCCAATTCTTATTTTACCACTCACCGGTATGGATGTGGCCTGAACAACCGCCCGGGTGATATCTTTCAACCTCCGAAGGTTGTTTAAGAGTGCAGCTCCCGCACCCTTTTTAACAACTTTCTTCGCCGGGCATCCAAAATTCAAATCTATAGAATCAAATCCTGCGCTTTCAGCGATCTGAGCTCCTCTGGCCATGATCTCAGGATCATTACCAAATAGTTGGATACCAATCGGTCTCTCTTCCGGTCTGAATTGTAACATTTGAAAAGTCTTTGTACTGTCTCGTACCAGACCATCACTACTGATGAGCTCCGTAAAAACGAGGGAGACACCCATCGATTTTACGATTTGTCTAAAGGTTTTATCGGTAATCCCGGCCATGGGAGCTAAAACCGATTTTCCCGGTATATGTATCCCCTTGATATTCAAAACTCCAAAATATACAATTCTCGCATATTCCTTCCAAGTACTTTTATCAAATCCCTTGATTTTTTTTTGAATATTTTGTATACTAATGGGCTTAGAAGCCAAAATTATTAATTAACAGAGGAAAGATATGGCTCGACAATGTGAAATATGCGGCAAAGGGCCTATGGTAGGGCATAAAATCAGTCACGCCCACAACGTAAGCAAAAGACGCTGGTTACCCAATTTACAGAAAGTACACGTTAAGGTCAAGGGAACGCCAAAAGGGATGATGGTTTGCACACAATGTATTCGATCCGGGGCTTTAGAAAAGATTGGTTCCAAATAGGTTGTTTACAAAAGGCGATGTTCCAGGTGCCTTTTTCTTCAAATAAAATCCCACCTTTTTCTATATTCAAAATCCAGGAGGTGCCATCATGAAAAAGCGTGATTCGATGTTTAAAAAGATGAAACTTGTGATGTTTCTCTTACTCCTTATGGTGTGGACAACGCTGACAGGTAGGCCAATGGTATTCGCGTTTCAGGATACCAGAACCACATTATTCAAAGAAGTGGAACAATTAATGGAACAGGCCCGAGAAGTTCAGGCCGGTATTTATTCTCCTACTCAATTCAATGCCGCCCTCAAGAGTTACAATCAAGCCGATGAGGACTATAAGAAAGCCAAAAATTTAGAAGCCATCCGTAGAAAAATTAGTGAAGCGACGGCCTTGTTCCAGAAAGCCATGGAGACCACTAAAATAGCCAATCTACATTTTAATGATTGTATCAATGCACGAAACGATGCTCTGGCAGCTGAGGCACCCGCTTTTCGTAATGAACAGTGGGAAAAAGCCGAAGAAATCCTGAAGGAGGCAGCGGAAACGTTGGAAAAGGGCAGATTAAATCCGGCTACGTCCAAGGCAAAAGAGGCCGAGCTCGTCTATAGACAGGTCGAATTAGAATCGATCAAGGCCAATTATTTGGATGAGACCAAAACATTTTTAGAAGAGAATGAAAAAGAATTAAAGAAATCAACACCCGAAACGTTTGAAAAAGCCCAGAACGCGATTCTCATGGCAGAGAAACTCCTCATGGAAAATCGCTATGACACCGATGAAGCCCGACAACATGCGCAACAAGCCAAATATGAGGCCCAACATGCCCAATATCTCGCCCAGATCATCGAAACGATGCGGGCAGAGGATAAGACCATCGAGTCATTGATCCTGGATAGCGAAAAACCACTCCAGAAAATAGCCCACTCCTTTGATATCAATGCCAAGATTCATCAGGGATTTGACCCACCCGTGCAAACCATCGTCCACGACATCCAGC
>CAZYTI010000477.1:0-4369 GCA_964650065.1 uncultured bacterium | reverse complement strand
CCCATTCCTTGGTTGAGGAAATATACCCGATGGGTGCATCAAACCAGACATAGAGGACTTTTCCCTCGGCTTCACTCAAAGGGACAGGGACACCCCAGTAAAGATCCCGGGTAATAGGACGGTCTCCCAAACCTTCTTTATGCCATCCGACACAGTAATTGCGGACGCTTTCCTTCCACTCATTGGAGTCAAACCAGGACTTCCAACGTTGCGCAAATCGTCCCATGGGAAGATACCAGTGCTGCGTCATTCGAAGAACGGGTGCCGATCTATCTATCTTCGATTGGGGATTGATCAACTCTTTCGGATCCAGCCATTTGCCACACTGATCGCACTGATCCCCCCGGGCCTGTTCGTAATGGCAATGAGGACAGGTTCCCTCTACATAACGATCAGGAAGAAATTGATTGCTGGCTTCACTAAAAAATTGTTCCGAATTTTTGACAACCAGATCACCCTTTTCATTAAGAATCTTAAAAAAATCCTGAGCTGTTTCATGGTGCAATGGGAGAGATGTTCGGGAGTAGTGATCGAATGCAATACCCAATTGCTCGAAACTCTTTTTATTCATGGCATGGTATCGATCCACAACATCTTGGGGTGAGATGCCTTCCTTATCTGCAGTAACCGTGATGGGAACACCGTGCTCATCAGAGCCACAGATGTAGATCACATCCCGGCCTTTCAATTTCTGAAACCTCACATAAATATCTGCAGGAAGATACGCGCCGGCAATATGTCCAATATGTAATGGCCCGTTAGCATAAGGGAGGGCACTAGTCACCAGAATTCGTTTGTACTTCTTCAACACTTAGATCCCCTGTTCGTTTCTTCTTTTTGGATTTTATTTTGTTTGTCTTCTTGTCTTTCTCGCCTTCCAATATACTTTTCAGTTCCTGCAAGCTAATGGTCTCTTCCCCTTCGTTGACATACTCGATGATGGCTTCTTCTTTGAAGACATCGACTTTTGTCAACACGCCGGTACCTTTGGCCGTCTTAACCTCTTGCCCTCTCTCAGGAAATTTCTTCAAAACTTTAGTATAGTAATCCAATTCATATCTCAAACAGCACATGAGCCAGCCACAACACCCCGAAAGTTTGGTGGGATTCAGGGCCAGGTTCTGATCTTTAGCAAACTGAGTCACTATAGGCTCAAACTCACGGAGAAAAGTGGTACAGCAGAGACGTCTGCCACAGACACCTACCCCACCGATCCGTTTTGCCTCATCCCGGACACCGATCTGACGAAGTTCGATTCTCGTTCGATATCGACTGGCCAGATCACGAACCAATGCACGGAAATCGACCCGGCTGTCTGAAGTGAAATAAAATGTAATTTTATTACGATCAAACTGGTATTCAACGTCCACCAGTTTCATTTCCAAGCCGTGCTCTTCGATACGTTTACGGCAGTCTTCAAAAGCCTCCCGCTCTAACTGCTGATTTTCATCTCTTCGTTCCAGGTCCGCACGACTCGGTTTTCTTAAAATCTGTAAAAATTCCTGATCCCCCGCTCTCTTATCGACCAAACTGCCCATATTCACAACTTGACCCAAATCCTCCCCCTTCTCTGCCTGGACCACGACAAAGTCTCCGACGACAAAGGGAAACTCCTGGGGATTGGAAAAGAATGCTTTCCTTTCCCCTTTAAATGCAATTTCTAATATTTTAGCCATGACTGTTTCCTAAAATTCATAACGATCCAAATCATCAATTGAGCTCATTTCCTTGATTTTCATTTTAAAATGTCATATCGAATCAATATTGATCAGCCTCTCTTACACGTCTGCAGTTCTGTACCCAACGTATAAATAATTAGAGAAAGGTACACATTTTTTTCAATGAAATCAACAGATTGCTGAATGCATTGTAAACCCGCTTCTGCATCAAAGGTTGACCATCGGTCCCGAAACTGATTCAATTCATCCAGGCGATCGACATTCATCACATTTTGAGGATATCCCCAATTTAATTGGAGGAGATCTCGAAACCACACCTGAAGCACACAGAGTATTTCCTGAATTTCGACTTTATCCCCCCATTTGAGGAGTTCATCCATGCCATTCATTTTCCGAATCGTATCCCCGGATAAACAATTTTCCAGGAAGACAAGGGCTTTCTCCCTTCGTTCTTCGTACCCCTGTTCTGCCAGATCCAGACCTCTCTTGAGACTCCCGCCCGAAATTCTTGCAAAAAATGTTGCACGCTCATCCGGAATCTGCCATCGGTGAATTAGAGCGCTTTTAATCTCCTCCTCAGAAAGGGGATCGAAACGAATGGACTGACAACGAGAGATGATCGTCTTTAACATCCTGGCCTGCATCGAAGCTGTTAAAAAGAGAATGGTTCTTTTAGGAGGCTCTTCCAAAAGTTTTAATAGACTATTGGAGGCCGATGGAGTCAGCAACTCGGCATGCGAAATGAGAAAAATTCGGAATCCCCCATCCGCAATTTTTAATATGACTTCCTGTTTCATGGCCCGGACATGGTCGATTCCGATAACCGGCAATGTGGACAACTCCGGATTATAATTAACTTCTCGGTAAGGATTCGTCACACGAGCAATGGCTCTTTCGCGAAGAATCTCATTGTATTTCTCTTCCTTCATTGCCTTTGGCCGTGTCGGTACTGGCAACACCATATGGAAATTGGGATGTTCCAAATTCAGGATTCGTTTACATGAAGCACATTCCCCACACCCTCCCATGACGCCTTCGGTACAGTTCAGACTCATGGCCATGGCAATACCCAATGCATCCTTCCCCACCCCGGGTTGCCCATGGAAGAGATAAGCATGCGCCAACCTGTTCCTGTCCAAAGAAGCGGTTAAAATAATTTTGACACGGGATTGTCCATACACGAGATCAAATGGCATCTAATCTTATCCTTAGAAAATTTAAAATGTGTTAATTAAGAGAATAATTTCAAATAATTTATGTCCAAAAAATTCCAATTGAGATTTGGAATTTATCGTTTTTAGTTAGGGACCGGTATTTACCCAAGACTGTTCACTGATTTGATAGCATACGGTCTACAAGGACACTACTGTCTAAGCCATCCTTGCGGATTAAAATGGGTATCACTATTCCAAATTTCGAAGTGAAGCGTAGAGCCATTCATACCGTTGTTGTCGCCAACACGCCCAATAACTTGGCCTACATTCACCTCATCACTCTCTTCTATAAAAACCATGTCCAAGTGGCCATAGACCGTGTAGTAACCTCCACCATGATCCAGAATCACGATATACCCCATTGTCCTCATCCACTCGACGAAATTGGCTTTACCTGAATATACTGATCGAACGGTTGCCTCTTCGACTGCTTCGATTTCGATACCAATATTTTCTTCCTCAATATTCAGTTCGACATTTTTTATGACGCCATATTTGGTTAGGATTTCTCCTGCCACTGGCCAGTCCAACCGACCTTTCATTGACGCAAATTCCGCCCCACCTCTGGTTTGAGTAGCGGTTCGTCTTTTCTCCTCTGCAATGCGAATTTGACCTCGAATTTGTACCAGGGATTGCTCTTTTCTCCTCTTTTTTTCTTCGATGGCCTGCTTGTCTTGCTGGACCAGCGCGATTAATCGATCCCTTTCTTCTTTCTTCGACTCCATACTCTCGGTCTCTTTTCTCTCTTCTTGAAGCAGATCATCCTGCTTTCTCAGATCTCTTTCTAAAACATTCCTTTGTTCCTGTATGGTCTTCTCTTTCTCCTGGAGAAGTCTCAGATTCCTCTGATCCATTTCAACAATCCGCTTCTGATATCTCAACCATACCTTGGCCTGATTCCAGGAAGAGAGATTAAATAAAATTTTCCAATCAGCCATGCGTCCCCGCTTGTACATGGTCACCAATCGGCTACCAACCAACTCCTGTAAATTATTGTAACTTTGCGAGGCCTTATCAAGTTCGATCCCCGTCTGCTGAATCCTCCTCTGTGTGTTCCGGTTCTCTTGCTCGAGCGTGTGAAGAAGCTTCCGTTTCAGGCCGATTTCTCTGTCCGCATCTTCACGTTGTTCAATGAGGAGCTTCTCCCGTGCTTCTTTGGTCCTCAAATCTTTTCCCAACTGCTCAATTTCCTGACGAACCTTCTCGAGGCTCTGATTTTTTTGACCATAGACACCAAGCATACAATGAAAGAAGAAGGCACAAATGACGATTCGACATATCCCGCCTGTCATCACACACCCTCCCGGACGATCAAAGGTTTTAATTTCCTTACCAAGCTCGCTGCTAAAATCACCTTCAATATTTCTCCTGGCAAAAAGATGACTGCACCACTCCACAGGGCCATTGTCCACGAGAGAGACTTATGCACGATGAAATTGACATTGATGTAGAGATAAACCACACCAATAATGAAAA
>CAZYTI010000476.1:0-4371 GCA_964650065.1 uncultured bacterium | reverse complement strand
AAATCTATCATTTATGACAGCAACGCCTTTTTCATCTATTACAGTTTTATCAAAATATCCTTCAGATTTATCATCCAATTTAGCAAAGACGGAGAAAAATAATTCCTCCCGTTGGAGTAAAGATGCGAATTTTGCAAAGCTCATATAACGCCATATTTTAATATTGCGATTACGTGGAGGTTTAAAGTCTGGATTGTCTTTAAACGGCATGGATACCTCTTCATTGATTTTTTACAGATGGATTCAAGTTCCAAGTGGCATATTTAGTAAATTAGGATTAATTGTGTTAAGTTTGCGAATACCCCACAAAAGGCTGTCATAAACTGGACCACTCAGCGAGAAGGAGAGGACCAGCACTCCAAAAACTATCCCTTTCATGGCATGCCTCCAAAGGACATAGGTTTTTATTATACCTTACTGGACTGTTTTCCAACAATACTGCCCAATGAACGCTGCGAATAGGATGAGAACCACACTGAATAGTTAATTCACAAGATCGCCCAGCAAATAGAATGCGAATGGTGCTCATGTTTTTTCCTTCAATGGTATTTTAATTTTCAATTTTGTGCCTTTACCTAATTGGGTTTCAATGGCGAATCGGCCATTCAGGATATTGATCCGTTCTCGGATACCTAAGAGGCCTGCACCGTGATCTTTTTGTTTTCTCTCGGAATAGGCTTTGTAATCAAATCCCTTGCCGTTGTCAGTCACCATAATTTTTATATAACTGTGCTTCTTTGTGATCGTTATTGTTACACGGGAGGCATCTGCATATTTAGCCGTGTTGGTCAATGCTTCCTGGATAATCCTGTAAAAACTGACTTCCATATCGGCAGGCAGGCGTTCTTCGAGGCCTTTGATATCTAGAATCACATTCGTGTTTGTGCGATGACGGAACATATCCATATACCATTGTAGTGTGGGTTCGAGACCCAGATCGTCCAGCATGGCTGGCCTGAGATCCAAGGTCATTTGGCGGAGCTGTTTGATCATAGAATCGGTTATTCTTCCAATTTCGGTTAAACGATCTTTGATAATGGCCGGAACATCTGCCGGACAATTCCGTTCAAGAAACGATACATCTAAATGGATAGCGGTCAAGGCCTGTCCTAATTCATCATGTAGTTCCCGAGAAAGCTGTTTACGGTCTTCTTCCTGGACATGGATGAGTTTTGCCGACAGTTCTCTCAATTCGGTTTCATTCTTTTTGAGGAGCATCTCCGCTTGCTTGCGTTCGGTGATGTCGTGGACGGAGCCGATCAAATGGGTGCAAATTCCATTATCATCGAAAATAGGCGCTATGCTGACTTCTCCAATCTTTACCCCAGTAGGATATTCCGAGGTTTCTTCCCAGCGGACAATCCTGTTCTCCTCAATAGCTTTCTTGTAATTGTCCCTGACCATCCAGACAGATGGCTCTGGTATCACTTCCTCAATGCGCTTGCCAACAATCTGCTCTTCGGTCAACCCTGTAACGTCCAGGAATGACTGATTTATGGACAGAAATCGGAAGCAATCATCAGGTTCAACAGCCATGTAATACAGTACATCGCCAATTGAATCATATATCACAGATAATTGTTGTTCGCTCTTCCGCAGCGCCTCGTCCGCCTGCATGCGCTCGGTGATATTCTCTACTGTACCTTCATAATACAGCACATTGTTTTCATCGTCTTTCTTAGCAATAGCGTTCTCCCGTACAAAAACAACCGAACCATCTTTCCGAGTCCAAACCGCCTCAAGTCCGACTACTTTCCCATTCTCCTCCATGGCCTTTTTAAAAATTGAACGCTCATAACCGGGTTCATAGCCTTCTTTTTCCAGGTTTCTGGTTTTTAATTCCTCTAAGGAAGAATAGCCCAGCATTCTCAATAAGGCCGGATTGGCACTCAGGATCTCACCCTGGGGAGTGGTCTGATAGATGCCCATGATCGAATTCTTAAAGTAACTACGGTGTCTCTCCTCGCTCTCCCTCAGCGCAGCCTCCGCCTGCTTGCGCTCGGAGATATTCATCACAATCGCTCTTGTGCCAATAATATTATCTGCATCATCTGTAATGGTAGTGCTATGTACAAGCACTGGAAATGTGTTGCCGTCTTTTCCTCGAACCGTGTATTCATTTATACCTATTTTTCCCCCATTTATTCTATTGGCAAAAAGTTTTCGATGCCTTTGTATTTCTTCAGGAATTAACAATTGAGAGGAGTTAATGCCTTTCTTATAATCAGCTTTAGAATAGCCAAGTGTTTCAATTGCAGCATTGTTAACGAATATAATATTTCCTTCCAGATCCGTCTCAAAAATCATTTCTGGTAAGAATTCAACAAACTCTCTGAATCTCTTTTCACTATTACTTATTTTCATATCTATCTATTAAGATTTTCACTTTTGACATTTTACACACCTGCGCTTTCTTGCCTGTTCTCAAGTGTATATTTCAACGTTGACGCATTCACATTTTATATACTTATATATGATCGTAGATATCTATTTTAAGGATACTCTGATCGCACAGCGGATCGGAGAGGACCAGCACTCCAATGACTATCCCTTTCATGGCATGCCTCCTTAATTATTTGAAATAACAGCCAAATAAACTCCAATCAGAATCAATATTCCCGCTCCTGCACCAGAATTGAACTTTGAAATTCTTTTCATCTTGGCCATATTTCTATATCCCTCACTGAATTCCATTCTTTGCTGGGTAGTTAGACTCTGAACATAGCGATGAGGAATATCAATGTTTTTGCCTGACATTATTGCATAACCAATACTCCAGCCAATTAATCCAAAGAGAAGCCCAGAAATTAAACCAGATCCCATTGTACTACCACCGTCATATTCTATTTCTGCAACTCGTTGTCCTTCATAATAATAATTTTTCTTAGATGCGGGTTGAGAATAGTCGGGATTGAAATAGATTATGGCTTCAGCGTTGGATTGCGAGAATATGTCAATAATAAGGATATCTTCCTTTATGACCTGATATCCAGGCTGAAGGGAAGTAATTCGTAACGCACACAATTTTTCCCGAACAGCAATTACCTCCGCTTTGCCAATCATAATATTCTTACCATCAATATTTCGTTGAATTATAAAAATTTGACCTGTTTCAATACCATTAATTTGTCCCATATTCGCAGCGAATCTATTGTCTTCGATGAGCAGTACTCTCATGCGATCTTGGGCGAATATTATTGTTGAGGAATTGAGGTTGAGGATAAAAGTCAGAATCAAAAGATTGGATACAATCCTGTTCATCTCATACCTCCTTTAAAATCCCTCTCCCCTTACAAAGACGAATTTATTTGATTAGTTATAGATATCCTGGACAAATTATCACGGCTCGGGAACCTTATTTTACCTTTCAGACCTATTATCAGTCTTTTTATAAGTTCCGAATCAATTCCAACGAGGGAAAGACATTCCAGGATTCGGGTGAGGGTATCCGGTGGGACAGGCACATCTTCGGATCCGGCATTGATGCGCCGCAAAGTGTGGAGGAAATGTAGTTCTTCATCGGTTTCTTCCCGGTCAGTTGGTTTAAATCCGTCATGATCACCTCTCGCCTTACGCACGGATTCTTGACCTTCTCGGGGTAAATCGTTTATTCGCAAAGAACAGGCTGAAATTATGTATTGGCTGATCAGTTTTTGGATATCTTTTTCAATAAATATTTGGCCATCTTTGAATTTGTACATCGTCAAACCATTTCGACCTGATGACATCAAAATTTAAGAAATACAATTTTCATAATCAAGTAATATTTTGTCCCTTATCCAAAAGGGTCTCATGACATTCGGTTTGGATTGAATTAGGAATATGATCGGGAGGCAGCTTGACGGATGGAATAAGTCAACCCCACGAGCGTGCCAGGGCAATGCCGAGTCTTGCTGAGGTGCCGTGTGATCTGGTCCTTTTCCTCGGTGGTGAGTATATCGGGAAAAGGTGCGTCCGAGTCCTTGAGAATATCGATCTTCTTAAATGGGTTTTCGGTCAGGACGCCTTGCCGGATGCCACTCTACCAGTACCGGATCCGGAAAACCGGTTTTTACGTGTGAATGTGTCCAGGTTTGCCATTTATTTGGAAAGAAGTTTTAATAAACCTTTACGGTCGATATTCGTCTGCTGGGGACCTAATATTTTGCTCAAGGTTTTTTTGTAACTCCAATATTAACAGAAGAATATCCGGTAAGATATAATCATATATACTTGAAGCTATAACATGGTAGCCGGATTTTGTCATATGCACATCATTTTCAAAATAATATGGCGAGATTGGTAGCTTTGAAAATACTGGGACTAAATCAAGTAAATTCAGAACTCATGACATAGGGTTAATGTACCATCCCCTATAAACATTTATAAACT
>CAZYTI010000475.1:0-4386 GCA_964650065.1 uncultured bacterium | reverse complement strand
CTCTCTGGCTCTCTGGGCCGACTGGGGCAACAAGGACTTTGAGGATGTAATGGCCGGCGTGGATTACGCTATTGAGAAAGGTTACGCCGATCCCGAGCGTCTCGGTGTTGGCGGATGGTCATACGGAGGCATCCTCACCAATTATGTGATCACCCAAACCGACCGGTTCAAGGGTGCCATCACGGGTGCCAGTGAAGTGCTGTTCCGATCCAATTATGGGCACGATCATTACCAACAACAATGGGAAAAAGAGTTGGGACTGCCCTGGAAGAACGCTGAGGCATGGGAGCGTATCTCACCCTTCAACAATGTGGAAAACATCGTCACACCCACTTTAATCATGTGCGGCGAGAAGGACTGGAATGTACCTGTACTAAATTCCGAGCAGCTCTATCAGGCGTTACGCCGGCTGGGTCGTACGACACAACTGGTGGTTTACCCGGGTCAGCATCATGGTATTCGCATACCGACCTTTCAAAAAGACCGTTATGAGCGTTACCTGGCCTGGTATGATAAATATGTTAAAGCCTCGGCAGGCAGCGTTAGCAAAGCGAAAGGATTTTAGATTAAACATATTCAATTAAAGTTTACGTATTACCATTTGTTTTAACGGTAAAATTGATTATCTTGAAATGATATACTATTCTCATTCAATAGTAATATAATCTAAGTACAAATCCAATTCGTTCGGAGGGAGTTATGGAAAAAACCATTCCTAAATTTCATCTGGGCCTCATTGTCATGCTCGGATCCGTTTGGGGCTTATCTGAGGCCGCCCTTGGGATGGGACTGCAAAGATGTGCTTCACTGATGTCTGGATCTCTGATGACCGGTGTCGCCCTCTTTTTCATTTCATTAGGCTGGGCAATAACAAGACGTGCTTTCGGAGTGTTATTACTCATCATCATTGCAGGGCTCTTTAAGATGTTTGACGCCCTCCTGCTTTCATTGCCCATCCAGCACAGTGCCATCGGAAATCCCATCTTCGCATTTTTCTTGCAGGGTGCCTCCTTTCTGGCTGTGCTCATGTTAATCGGAGTGACACAAAAACAGAAGAAAACAGGCCAGGCAATCATGGGAGGGGGATCTGCGCTGATCGCAGCGGGACTCTTTCCTCTGGTCAGATTTGCCACCGGTGTTCCTGCCTGTCTCCATCCCGGCACTATTATTCCTCTGTCTATTTATTATGGGCCTCTGGCCATAACCTTATCGCTCTTGACCGTACCTCTGGGGTTCTGGACCGCTGATAAATTGAAATCGGTAACAACCGAGTCTGGATGGAGGCTACAATCAAGGGTGCTTCGACAACTCGTATCGCCCATAGCACTCATTTTATGCTTGGGCATAGTTGCCATCATCAGACTGATTTGATCCTGAAATATCTCCTAATGAGAAGGTGAAAGTTGGTTTCTCATCAGAAGGTTAGGATCGTTTATGTAAAATTTCTGATCATGGGAGGTGAACATGCAAGAAAAAGTCCGTTTCACACTCAATGACAAATCCATCGAGATGACCGTGGATACAGAACGAACACTCCTATGGGTATTACGGACAGACCTGAACCTGACAGGCACCAAATATGGCTGCGGAGAGAGCCTCTGTGGGGCCTGCACGGTCCTCGTCAATAAAGAACCTGTCCGGTCATGCCAGTACAACATAAAAGACATCATTGGAAAGGAAGTCATCACCATTGAGGGACTGGCAAAAAATGGAAATCTCCATCCCATCCAAAAAGCCTTTATGCAGCATGATGCTTTACAGTGCGGATTTTGTACTCCAGGCATGATCCTCAATGCTTATGGATTATTATTAAAGAATCCCAATCCCAGTGAGGCAGAAATCGTAAGCAGTATGGATGACAATCTATGTCGATGTGGTACCTATGGTAGAATCATCCATGCGATACGAGCCTCTGTCCCTATGATAGAGGAACCTGGGGTTCCATGACAACCCGATTTTTCGGCCCCCCTCTACGTGCGGCAGCGGCAAAAGCAAAAACCGTCATTATTGAACTCGCCGCAGAACATCTTAAAACCGCCCCTGCACAGCTCCGGGCGGCGGCCGGTGTGGTTTATCACAAGACACAAAGGGCCAAAAAAGTGTCCTATGCCCAACTCACAAAAGGGAAAAAAATTACCAGACAACTGGAGCGTGAAGCCGTCCTGGAAAAACCTTTGGATTTTACCATCGTGGGGAAACCTGAACTTCGGACGGATAGCGAGGAAAAGGTAACCGGTCGTGCCAAGTATACTGGCGACCTACGGTTTCCCGGCATGCTCTATGCACGGATTTTAAGACCGCCGGCTCACGGCGCCAGGTTAACCAGCGTGGACACAACGGGCGTGAAAGCCATAAAGGGTGCACGAATAATCGAGGATGGAGACCTCATCGCCGTTTTACACGAGGACCCTGAATTGGCGGAAAAAGGATTAAACCTGATCAAGGCCGAATTCGATAGTCCTAAAACCGGAACCGATGACAATACTATCTTCGACCATCTGCTCAAGATCGCCCCTCCAGGAGAACTCGTGTCTGAGGCCGGAGATTTGGCAGAAGGTGAAGAGAACGCCATTATCGTTGTTGAAAAAACCTACCTGGATGGATACAAGGCCCATGCACCCATAGAATCCCATACTGCCATTGCCATGTGGGATTACGGCGTCTACTTTGCCGGAACAAGGGGGGCCGAACATTACTACGACATTCCCCATCACCGTACCTCGGCTTTTGTCAGCAACTGGGGAGGAATTCCCGGTGCTCATCCCTTTGCAACCGGTCCCTGGAGAGCACCCGGCAACAATACCAATGTCTTTGCCCGTGAATCCCATATCGATATTCTGGCTGAAAAAGCAGGTGTCGATCCGCTCGAATTTCGTTTGGGAAATCTGAAAGATAAGAGAATGATTCGTGTTCTGGAAACGGCCGCCAAACGATTCGGCTGGAGGCCCGGCAAAGCCCCCAGTGGTCGGGGATATGGAATCGCGACAGGCATCGATGCGGGCACCTATGTGGCCCATATGGCCGAAGTGGAGGTCGACAAGAGGTCCGGACACGTTCAGGTGAAACGGGTGGTCTGTGCCCAGGACATGGGATTGGCCATCAATCCTGAGGGTGCCAAAATCCAGATGGAAGGCTGTATTACCATGGGACTGGGATATGCCTTGACCGAGGACATACATTTCAAAAATGGAGAGATATTCGATCTCAATTTCGATACCTACGAAATACCGAGATTTTCCGGTCTACCGAGGATCGAAACCGTCCTCATCGACGACAGAGAAGCCGCCCCCCAGGGGGGTGGTGAACCGGCCATCATCTGTATGGGCGGTGTCATCGCCAATGCCATAAACGATGCCATCGGCGTGAGACTGTTCCAGCTTCCCATGACACCCGAGCGAATTAAGGAAGCCATGAACAATGGATAATTCACTAAATATGATAAGGAAGCTTCGCCTCTTCTCCAGAGATGGATCTGCCTCTGGAGGAAAACCGATAAATAAAGGAGTTAGGTGTTAGATTTTAGCTATTAGCTAACAGCTAACGGCTAATAGCCTGTTAAAAACTTGACTCAAAATTCAAATTATTCTCGTGCTAAAAAGTTAAAAATAGGGGAACTGATACATGAAAGTCACCATAGTACTTTTGGTTTTTCTGAGTCTATGTATCTGTCTGGTCTATTCACAAGATCGTAATGCAGAGTATGAAAAAAATTGGCCCCAATGGCGTGGACCCCTGGCCAATGGAATCTCCCCCAACGGAAATCCGCCCCTGGAATGGAGCGAAAACAAAAATGTAAAGTGGAAGATAGAAATTCCCGGGAGGGGACATGCGACTCCGGTCATCTGGGATAATCAGATTTTTATTTCAACCGCCGTTCCCCTGAATCCAAAAGAAGAAAAACAGGCGCAAAATCAACAGCCTCAGCAAGGCAGGCACCGCGGCATGTCATTTCGGGAAACCAAGGACATGCAAAAATTTGTCGTTTTCTCCATCAACCGTGAAAACGGGAAAATACAATGGGAAAAAACGGTTAAGGAAGAAATCCCCGAAGAAAGGACCCACGAATTCGGGAGCTGGGCATCCCATTCACCCGTGACCGATGGGAAACATGCCTATGCCTACTTTGGTTCCCGCGGTCTTTTTTGTCTGGACATGAAGGGTAACCTGCTTTGGGAACGCGATTTTGGACAAATGCAAAAACGGATGAGTTTTGGCGAGGGGAGTTCCCCGGTTCTCTATCAAGATAGAATAATCGTCGTCTGGGATCATGAAGGGGACTCATTCATCATCGCCCTGGACAAAAACACGGGAAAAGAGTTATGGAAAATCGATCGTGATGAAGCCTCAACCTGGGCGACACCTTATATAGTCGAGGTCGATGGAAAA
>CAZYTI010000474.1:4073-4387 GCA_964650065.1 uncultured bacterium | reverse complement strand
GAAAATTGATATAGAAAAGAATCTTGTATATTATGCCTATCTTTACTATCACGAGAAAGATATTTTTCTTGCCACCCTGTAAGTAGATAAAACGTAGAGAAAATGATATCATTGAAGATATGTGTGATTCTACCTTGTTCCTCAATGAGTAGGTTTTTATCTTTATGATTCTTTTCAAATAGCAGTAGAACTAAATCCTCCCGCTCAATACACCCTCTAGGTGTTGTAACAATTTTTCTCTTTAGATTTGACATTTCAATGAATAGTCTTGCTCTGGTGGATGACGTTCTACCAAAGTATATATCAATAGACTC
>CAZYTI010000474.1:0-4063 GCA_964650065.1 uncultured bacterium | reverse complement strand
GAAACAAAATGCCAAGGGAATCCGGCGAGGGTGAGGATTGTCCTGAAGGTATATTTAATTTCTTCAATAGTAAGAAGATATTCCTCATTATTTTCAATGACAATTCTTATGGGTTTCATAAACGGATAGGATAAATATAGTTGATGTATTCTTATGATGGTAATGTAACGAAAATCGTTAAATGCACTTCCTCAAAATGATAGCATATCTTCAAAACCGGATGTATTTAATCATTCTTCAGTTTCGTTTGTATCCGATAGATTTCCCTTCGCAAATCATTGATCTGCATACCCAATAATCCAAAAGAAAAGACAATTACGCCTCCAATCACCATGAGGACAGTGAGCGTCATCAGTGGTCTTGTTGGATTCAACCCGCCGGTCAACCATAGATATACGATGTAACCACCAAAACCAATACCAGTTAAAAAAATGAATAATCCCACCAACCCAAAAAATAATATCGGGCGTTCGAACAATGTAAAAATCATATGCGAATTTATATATTTTAACGTTGAAAACGTCGATTTCCGCTTTACAGTCTTTCGAAATTTTCTATCGGGCCAGGCCAACGTGGCAGGTATTTCAGTAATTTGGTATCCCAAAGCCAACGCCTTGGATAAAATTTCAAGATGAATTTCTTTGTCATTGGAGGTGAGAAAAATTGTCTGAATGCAGTCCCTTTTATATATCCTTGTCATTCCGGAAATGGTATGAACGATACTACCCAGGGAGGCAGCCAGAATTTTATTACCCCATTTACTTAAAATTAATCGTTTGGTGGGTACATTTGCCGTCTTGCCTCCCTTCATATAGGGCGAAGCAACAACAATATCATATTTTGAAGAAACGATTGAATTATATAATTCACATATAACATTCTCACCATAATTTAAATCAGATTCAGTCGTAAGAATATATTTGCCCTGTGCCTCCATTAACCCCTGCCTCAAAGCATGGCCCCTTCCTCGATTCCCCGGATAACTTATAATTTTAAGATTCTTCAATGATTTCGATAATATTTGAGTGACGTCTCCAGTTTTATCCGTGCTGCCATCATTGACGAAAATAATTTCAAAAGTGATACCTAATTTGCTGACAACCGAATGTACCTTTTTTAAATTCTCGACGATGATGGAATCTTCGTTGTAACCCGGGATGACCAATGATAACTCAATGTTTCCCATATGACTTGTCTCACTTGGTTTAAATTTCAAAATCAAAATTTATTACTTCACCTTTGACAAACTCTCTGTCGCTCGTTCCAATATCTCCAGAACGTCCACAGCATTTTGACTATTCGCTATCTCAATGGGAGTTCCGTCTAAATGGTCCACAAAATATTTTAACTCTTCCGTTAAAGGCATGGCCGGATTATAATCGATTATTTCAGTCGGGCCGTCTCTTTTAATGGGTTCTCCCCTTACCCAATCAATCCCCTTTTCATAAAACAAGTTTTGTTTTTCCTGAGACGAATCCTCAAAGGAGATCATACCTTTTGAGCCGATGACCACCAATCTCTGTTCTTTGAACGGATGTAGCCAACTGACAAAAATATGCCCAACGATATTATCAGGATATTTTAAAATGGTGAGTGTAGAATCATGGATAGTTGGCTGAAGAAAAGCACCTCCTCTGGAAATAATTTCCGTAGGGAAGGATTCGATAAAAAACTGAAACAATGACACGTCGTGAGGAGCAAAACTCCAGAGAATATTTTCCTCGGTCCTCACGGTCCCCAAATTAAGTCGGTTACTGTAGATGTACTGCAGTCTCCCGATTTTACCCTGTACGATCAATTCTTTAATTTTTCGAATCGCCGGGTGAAACAGCAAAACATGTCCCACCATAAGATTCACACCGTTTTCATCTGCCAGCCTTTTCAAATGTCTTGCGTTTTCTGCAATTAAAGTGATTGGTTTTTCCACAAGAACATGTTTCTTCTGCTCCAGCAAATAAGCAGTAATATCATAATGGGTTTCTGCTGGTGTAGCGACGACAAATCCATCAAAATTTTCGACCGAGGCCTCTTTAATATCACTAAAACATTTCGCTTGTGGGAAACTTCCTGCGTAGGTTTTTAAAGTTTCTTCGTTTGTTTCTACAATCCCCAGTGAACATCCCAAAGCATCGAGTGTTTTAATATGATTCTTCCCCCATTTACCTCCACCAATCACACAAACGTTCTTCTTCATAGAATACTCCTAACCATTATAAAATGCATCAATTTGTTCGATAATATAGTCCTGCATTTCCTTTGTCAATTCCGGATAAATAGGCAATGCAATGGTATGTTGGGCTGCAAACTCACTGTTGGGAAAATCACCCGTTTGATATCCGAGGTATTGGAAACACGCTTGCTGATGAAAGGAGACTGGATAGTAGACTTCGTTCCCAATTTGATTTTCGCTTAAATATTTTCTCAATTCATCTCTCTTTTCCGGGACCGAAATCACATACTGGTTGTAAATATGATATTCTCGTTCATAAGCCACTACCGGTTTTTTAATACCAGTTATTTGTAAATGCTCATCATAATATCCAGCATTATTTTGACGGCCCTGATGCCAATCATCCAAATATGAAAGTTTAACCATCAAGACGGCAGCCTGAATAGGATCCAATCTAAAATTTCCACCTATCATCGCGTGGTAATATTTGGGAGCCGCACCGTGGTTTCGCAATTTCACCAATTTTTTTGCCAAGTCCTCATCCTTCGTTACCACCATACCGCCGTCGCCCATGGCACCCAAATTTTTACTGGGGAAGAATGAGAAACATCCCAGTGTTCCCATGGAACCCGCTTTATGTACACCGCCTGACGATGGATATCGAGCACCGATGGCCTGAGCTGCATCTTCAACAACGGGGATATTATGTTGATTTGCCAGTTCAAGAATAGGATCCATATCCGCACATTGACCGTAAAGGTGAACAGGAATGATGGCCTTTACGTTTTTTATTTTATCTCTATTCTTATCGAACCACTCATGTAATTTCTGTGAATCTAAATTATAAGTATTCGGGTCTATATCAATAAACACGGGAACTGCGCGTAATCGGGCAATCACCCCAGCAGTTGCAAAAAAAGAATACGGAGTCGTAATGATGATATCATTGGGTTTAATATCCAACGCCATCAATGATATCAATAGTGCATCGGTTCCGGAAGTTACACCCACACCATACGCGGCACCACAATAATCGGCTATTTTATTTTCAAGTTCCTCTACTTTTGGTCCCATAATATATCTTGTAGAATCAATAACGTCTGTAATAGCCGTAATAATCTCATCACGAATGGGAGAGAGTTGAGCATTTAAATCCAATAATGGTACTTTCATAAAAAATCCTCCTTAGTAGTAATCGATGACATTTTTTAATCCTTGACGAAAATCAACTTTTACGTTATAATTTAGAAATTGCTGTGCTTTACCGATATTGGCCAATGAATGTTTCACATCTCCAGGTCTCGATTCAGTATAAACAGGTTTAATACTGGTCTTTAAATTTTCATTTATCGAATTTACCAACTCATTGATCGTAATCCGTTTACCGCAAGCGATATTGAAAATCTCTCCCGAAGTGTTCTCCAACTCTTCCTTACAGGCCAATAAATTCGCTTCAACTACATTTTCAACAAATGTAAAGTCCCTCGATTGCTCACCATCACCAAACACAGTAGCTGGTTCATTATTTTTCATGGCACGAATAAACATGGGAATAACAGCAGAATATTGAGAAGTTGGATCTTGATGAGGCCCAAAAACATTAAAATATCTCAAACAGACCGTTTCGAGTCCATACAATCGTGTAAAAGCTTGACAATATTTTTCACCTGCCAGTTTAGAAACTGCATAGGGTGACAGAGGCTGAGGCAACATATCTTCCGTTTTTAGTAGAACACCGATTTCGCCGTATATCGAAGATGATGAAGCAAAAACGACTCTTTTTACACTTGTCTTATGCGCTGCATTTAAGATATTGATCGTGCCGGTGACATTCACGTCATTTGTGGTAATAGGATCATTGATAGATCGAGGTACCGAAGGCAGAGCCGCTTG
>CAZYTI010000473.1:0-4393 GCA_964650065.1 uncultured bacterium | reverse complement strand
CTTTGGCCGCTTTTTGGGAAGCCCTCTGTCCCAGCCAAAAAATGGCTTTTTTACGTACATTATACGTTTTTCCGTTGTAGGCCAAATCGATGAGGGATTCAGTCGCTTCATCTGAACGCATCTGACTGATCCCGAACACGGCCGCTTCCCGTACCTCTGACGACCGATCCGAACTGGCAATCTTCAAAAGCGTATTCAGGGCTTTCGGCTTTTCACTCTGTCCCAACCAAAAGACCGACTTCTCCCGTGCATTTTCTTATTTTGCATTGTAGGCCAGTTCGATGAGAGTATCCAAAGCCTCCTTACTCTTCATCTGACTGACGGCAAACACGGCTTTCTCGCGGACATCGCCGGATGGATCAGACTCGACGATGAGAATGAGCGCTTTCAACGCCCGGGGATCATCTCCCTGCCCCAACCAGAAGACCGCTTTTTCCCGGACACCGCTAAGCTTGGCATCGTTCGCCAGATCGATGAGAGCGTCGGTGGCTTCTTTGAGATTCAACTGACTGATGGCAAAAACCGCCTGTTCCCTCACTTCTGAGGATCGATCGTTGCTGGCTGTCTTGACCAGTATTCGCAGGGCTTTCTTGTCATCCTGCTGTCCCAGCCAGAAGGCGGCCTTCTCCCGAATCTCATCATCTTCCCGACTGTTGAGCACCTTCTCTAAGAATGACAGCACCGATTCGGAGGGCGAATGGATACCCACGGCGGTAATGGCCTCTTCCTTGGTATCGTTATTGGTGGCATCGTTGTACAAATCTTTCAAGATATCGACACTCTCCCTATCCTTGGCCTTCCCCAGCCAGATGATCGGTAAATTATCCAGGTCTACATATAAAGAAAGATTGCTGAGTTTCATATCATCGAGATGCCGTGTTTTTGAATATTGAAAAAGAATTGCAATTTCTTTCAGCACCTTCTCCTCGGGTTTATCTCTATCTTCCAGATCATCCAGTGCCCGGCGAGCAGCACGGCGAATGACTTCTGCATCCGAAAGTCGCGATTCCTCATCCTCTATCTTTCTACCGTAGATAATCTCTGAGAGGGTTTTTTTGTCTTTCCAGTTATTACCAAAGGACCCGGTGTACGAATGCTTACCCATGAGTTTCTCAATACTGTACCCGATCCAGTATCCATCTCGATACGTCCTGATTCGAGATTCCTTTTCGGCCCATTTCCACCGCTCCTTGAGGGGGGCATTGGGATTTGAGTGAAGTTTCACCGATTGGGAATATACCGAAGTCACAACGGCTCCAATCAACACGATTCCGGTGACTGTACTGATCATATGAAGTTTCAAACGCATGGCTCACTCCTTCTCGTTCATTTTAAGGACTTCCATTAAAGCTTCCCTCGCTTCGGGTGTTCCAATTTCACCCAGAATACGTACCGCGGCATTTCTCACATCGACATGGGAGTCATTCTTGATGACCCGGACCAGGATGGGCACGGCTTTATCACTGTCAATATCCTCTAATGTATGAATGACTGCCTTGCGAAGTTCAGGATCTTTTTCTTCTTGAAGAATTTTTTCCATCGACTGGACGGCTAAAGTGCCTTTGTGATCGGCCAGCGAGTAGAGGGCTGCCTTTTTGACACTGGCGAATTTGGCCTTATTCATAATATCCATGAGCATATCCGTCTCATCGTCTCCCAATTCATCTTCGAGAGCATACACTGCGGCTTTTGCCACGGCCACCTCGGAATGATCGATTGCCGTCTTATATAGAAAAGTCTTGGCCTGGGGATGTCCTAAATCCCCGATAGCGTACAATGCCGCTTTTTGCACTTCGGGTTGACGATTCGAACTGATTATTTCCTTCAAGATTTTAAAGACATCGTCTCCTTTATGATCTGCGATGGAATAGACAGATGCCTTGGCCAGCTCCGTATTGGAATCATTTAGAGCAATATCTTTCAGTATTATCAATGATTCGGGATTGCTCCGATCACTCAGGGCATATATGGCCGCTTTACGCACCTCTGTTAGCTTTGCCTCTTTCAAAATGCGCGAAAGTTCCTGGGCGGCCTCCCTGGTATCCATATCGCCCAGGGCGTATGTGGCTGCCTTGGCCAGAGATGCATCAGTCTCAATACGAGCGATCTCACTGAGAAATGGAACCAGGTCGGGCAAGTCGGTGTCCCCTAATGTATAAAGCGCCGCTTTCCGAACCTCTGCATGGCCTTTCGATTTGACGATATTTTTCAGGGCAACGATGGCTTTTTCGTTTTCGGTTTCACCCAAAGCATACACGGCTTTTTTGCGCACGCTGTGACTGGGATCGGTATTGGCAATTTCTGTCAGTTTTGCGACGACTTCAGGATAATCAAAATTACCTAAGATATACACAATTTTCCCACGCACTTTCTCACTGGATGTCTGGTCGAAAAGGTCTATCGTGGTTTCCAAGGCACGTTCATCACCGATATTTTCCAGAGCATACAAGGCAGCCAGACTGATCTCTTCAGTCTCACTCTGTTCCATGGACTGGACAATGGTCTTGTACTCCGTCTTCCCCGACTTGACCAGTTGATGCCCGATGCGTATCATTTCGGCCTTGGCCTCATCCGCCCATTTGCTCCGGGCATTTGTCTTCAGGAAATCCTGGTAGCAAGTGAATGAGTCCTCCAGGGAACGGCCCGATTTTTCCTGAGCATAACACTGCCAGTAAAGGGCATCGTCCCGATAACTGCTCCTGGGATAGGTTTTGAGAAATGAAGCCAGAGTACTGAGGGCTTCCGACCACTTTTCGTCCAGTATCAAACCGTATACATTCTGATAGGCCTTGGCACTCCCATCCTGGCTCACCTCATCATCATTGTAAATAAAAATTTCACTTCCACGGAGGCTGGAGATACCGCGAAGGGAGGATATCTTACCCAAGGAATGTAAATTGCCAAGGGATACCAGGCCGTCCAGATGGGTGAGATGTTGTAGTTCAGCTAATTCGCCTATTGAATCGAAGGATTTGAGAGATTTCAACTGGATGAGATCATTTGAAAGTTCCATCATCTCATCTTCCATTTTCAACACATCGATTTTCGGTGAACGATTTTTCCTGACTTTACCCTTTTGTTCTTGTGGGATTGCTCCCAAACGTGGGATTACGCTTATAAACACGATGAGAACCAATAACATCGTACCCATCAACTTCCTGTGTCTGACATTCATGCATGCTTTCGCTTTCATGACAATATCTCCTCATTATATGGATATTTGCTGAGACTGACTTGGTTTTTCCGATGTTTCAATGTCCTGTTCCGTCTGTTTCATTTCTTCCAGATTGATTTTCAAAAGCACGCCCCTTCGGTCTACGCCACTCTTCACCATCTCGATGGTTGAGAAGTCATGCTCTGCTTCCATATTGGCAATTTGCAACAAAATGACTTCCAGGTCTGTGATGAGTTTCAAGAGCTGCTTCCGGGCAGGATCCTTGAGTTCACTTTTAAGAACTGCGGCTTCATGCACCAATGCTTGAGAAATCTCCTGCTGCTGCTGTATATCGATGGCAGGGGATGCATCTGTTTGCGGGTCAAAATTGATCAGGCCCAAAAGAAGCACTTTGGATCGCCGGAGGTACTGCCCGGCCCGGTTTTCCAATGCAACCATCTTTGTATCCCGTGAAGATTCCTCAACGAGGGTTCCTATTACAGGGGAACCGGTCGGCCTGAAAAGGGTTCTTCCGATAAAGACCCCGATGACTATGAGACCCACTGCAGCAGCAGTACCCATAGCCCATTGGGGGCGGATGAACAGGGATTCGAACAAACGCCTTGTTCCGCCCTTTGTGGCTGCAGGATCTGCCTCACCCTTTTCCATCTTTTCGGCCAGGCGGTCCCAATACCCGCTCCAGAAGACCGGATCTGGCTCCTCTCTCTGACGCCGGTCCATGACCTGGAGCGTCGAATTCAGATTGGCAAACACCGCCGCACAATCAGAACAGTCTTTCAGGTGGGCATCGAATTCCTGCTTCAAATCAGGTTTTAACTCCTCATAGAGGGCTTCCATGAAAATATCTCGATATTTTCGGCAGTCATCCATTGTTACTCTCCAAAACCAATTCTTCCCGATAAAATGACAATTCTTTTTGAAGCTTTTTAATGGTGCGAAAAAGCATGCTTTTAATCGTTCCCTCTTTCACTTTGTGAATTTTTGCAATTTCCTTGAGGGGGAGATCATTATAGTGCCGTAACACAAAAATCGACCTTTCTTTGGGAGTGAGGTGCTGAAGCGCCCGATCAACGTGTTTCTGTATGATGCCCGCTTCGGCCCGCTGCTCAGGATGCACCGCATCTCTGTTGCCAACAGATCGGTTTGGAGATTCGGCCTACTCATCATAGCTTTCCTGAAGGTTCCGGGCTTTAAAGGATTTCCTCCGGTACCGATTAA
>CAZYTI010000472.1:0-4397 GCA_964650065.1 uncultured bacterium | reverse complement strand
CCCGTGATATCCCAATTCCAGACGATGCCGGATCACCGGAATCGACAATGACTTTTGGTACGTTAAAAATGGCTCAAGCTTTGGGTGATAAGCAGGCGTTGTTGGATCGGGGAAGGCGGATCATTCGATTTCACCTGGGCGATGATCCCGAGCAGGATTTGAAACACCTTATTCGGGATCTTGAATGACTTTGTGGCAAAAATTTATGAATTATCCGGGTTAAGATCAAATCAATGAAATGGATTACACATGGACGATAATATTCAGTATCTGAGCTGGGTAAAAGATCTCTACAGTGATTTAAAAAAAGGCAATCAAGATAACGTCCAATATAATCTGACTGCCAGTGCCATGGCAGAGCCCACGGAGCTCATTTCGAGTCACCTCAGATTGGGAGTTTCGCAGGAATACCTGAGAATGCCCGATCCCTGGTATCCCCTGCATCTGTCCCGGCAAATCGCTTCCTGGGAAGGGGTTCGACCGGAGAATATTCTGCCCACCAACGGTGCATCGGGCGCATTATTTCTCGTTTGCCGATCGATTCTCGAAAAAGGAGATCATGTGATCGTCGAGCATCCATACTATGAACCCCTTTTTGCCGTCCCAAAGTTTATGGGCGCGGATATTTCTTTCTTACAACGAAAGGTTGAGAATCAATATCGCGTGGATCCGGACGAATTGGATGCGCTGGTATCCGCGCGAACAAAACTGATCATATTAACGAATACTCACAATCCCACCGGTGCCCGGATGAGTGGTCAAGAGTTGAAACGTATCCTGGGAATCGCAAAGAAGCGGAATAGGAATGTGAGAATCCTGGTCGATGAGGTTTACCATCGGTTCGTTGAGGAAGACTGCAAGTCAGCAGCGACTCTGGATGATGGATTCATTTCAATCAACAGTTTGTCCAAAGTTTTTGGCCTCTGGATACTTCGTTGCGGTTGGATCGTGGCCGAACCGGATCTCATAAAACGGTTTTTAAAGATTTTTGTGTTGACTGAAAATGTCGGCTCTCCGTTGAATGAATCGGTCTCGAACCTGGTTTTTCAACATATGAAGGATTACGAAGATTATTCCCGGGATCTTCTTTCACAAAATCGTTTGATATTACAGGAAACCATGAATCCCCTGTTGGAGGAGGCATTCATAGAGGGCGACATACCCGAACATGGGTGCATTTACTTTCCCAAATTGGCGGGAATGGAAGACACCCGAACCTTTACTCAATCGTTGTCTAAGAATCAGGATGTTTTTATGACGCCAGGGTATTTCTTCGGTGCACCCCGGCACATCCGCATCGGTTTCGGGTGTCAGTCAGAGAGTTTAAGGGAAGGGCTCAAGAAATTCGACAGTGCAATACGGAAAAAACGGCCATATTCCACATAAATCTTATCCCTTGTGACTATTCCAATAACGTCATTTTTTTGAACCATACCTGATCGTTGACGACAAGACGAAAAATATAGATTCCAGACCCCACCGGACTTCCCGAATCATCTTTTGCATCCCAGATAACCGTATATTTCCCGGCCGGTTTTTCTGCCTCGTCCCATGTCCTCACTTTCTGTCCCAATAGATTGAAGATACTCAAATCCACAGAACCGGCCTCCAAGAGCCGGTAACCGAAGGTTGTCCTCGCATTGAAGGGATTCGGAATATTCTGAAGAACGATGGTATTTAAGGAGATACTCCCGCCGAATGTATCGTGCTTTATGCCGGTATTGGAGACATGTTCATAGGCACCCACATCAAATCCCTTTCCTGAAGGTCTGGCATGGCCTAAGATATCAACAAGGATACTGTCGCTGGGATGGCCCGAATCAATGGCCGGACTGTTGAGAAGCAGTTGAAGATCGGCTGCAGGCCAGGAGGAAGCAAACAGAGGATTCGCTGTGATGTCTCCCGTGACGAGACCTATGGCCATATTCCACGATCCATCACTGATTTGATTCCGTGAGAACCAGGTTTCCCCTTGTAGAAATTCGGCCTGGATTTCGCCGTCCTCACGACTCCAGTACAGGTTGTGGGATTCCTGGATGAGATTCACACCGCGACCCAAATAAATACCGGTGGATCCGCCCATCTCTTCAGAGGAATTAAATGCAAAAATATTATTGACCATTCTGAGATCGATGGATGCTGAGACAACCGTGTCATCATTGGGATAGGCAGCCACAAATGCATAATTGCGTACTGAATAGTTGGGATCCCACATATTGTATGCGATGGTGTTGTGAATCAAAGCATAATCTCCAGGAAAAGCTCCGATAAAGATGGGTGAATTGCCCTGGCCCCACAGGACATTGTTTTCAATACGGCCGCCTGCCCAGAGTTTAATGCCTGTCCTGTGATTTTTGATGACCCGATTACGACGGACGACGATCCCTTGTACTCGTCCATCAAAATCCCTGGAATTTAAGTCGATGCCGTCCCCGAGATTATCGTGGATGTAGCAATCCTCGACCAGGATATCACGTCCCCGTTCAATGGCGATACCATCGGCCCCCCACGAATCCCCCAGGCCCGCTCCGGCACCGGAGATTTCCAGATGACGAAAAATCAGTCGGTCACAGGGACCGGGTGTGCCGTCGATGGCCGTATATTTACAATTCCGGATCAGGCAGTTTTCGACCAGGATGTCAGAAACGGGTCCCTCCAGAGGATCCTGTGCCTGATACCCGTATGTCAGATGAATACCGGCCTCACCTCCGGTTATTGTGAGATTCTTGAGATGAATATGATGATTATTGCCCCGTAAAAAGACACCCCAGACCGTAAAATTTTGTATGGTAAAATTGGCCAGTTCCAAATAGGCGGCACCTTTAGAGAATTCCATTCCCCCCTGTATGATCACGGAATCTTTGGAAACACCAAAGAATCGAACCGGAGAAGCCGCCTGCCCCGAGAGATGGAATACAACCTCTGCGTAAACTCCTGAATGAACGTATACCGTATCACCGGCCAAGGCTCTATCCGCAGCGCCCTGCAATGTTCGCCAAGGGGCATTTCTCGTACCCTGGTTGGCATCGTTCGCAAAGGGGTGGTTCACGTCAAGATGATAGATAGCAGAAAAGACGTTCAAAGGGATAAGCAAACCATGAAACAGGCAGACTATGAAATATATCTTTCGTATTGTCATATTATGACCGAAAGCAGTTAAGTGTTATTTTAAATTGTGTTTTCGATATGGTCGACGATTCGAATGGATGCTTTGCCATCTCCATAAGGATTATGAGCACGTGCCATGCGATTGTAAGCTGTAGGGTCATTCAACAGGTGCAAAGTTTCTGAGATGATTTTCTCTCTATCGGTCCCAACGACCTTCACGGTTCCGGCCTCAACGGCTTCGGGTCTTTCAGTCTCTGTACGCAACACCAGGACCGGCTTGCCCAGAGAGGGTGCTTCCTCCTGGACACCGCCTGAGTCGGTAAGAATAAGATCAGCCTTGGTCATGAGATTGACAAACGTGTGGTATTCAAGCGGAGGTAGCAGTTTTACATTCGGGATATTGTCAAGAATAGTGTGAGCAGGTTTTTGGACATTTTTATTCAGATGGACCGGATAGACAAAGAGGTAATTCCGATGAGCCACTGCCATTTCTCTGATAGCCTCACAGATATCTCTGAATGGCTCACCAAAGTTTTCACGTCGGTGGGCTGTTATTAAAATCATTTTATCATAATCCATCGAAGAGAGGACTTCATGGTGGAAGTCATTCTCGACGGTCATGAATAAAGCATCTATGACCGTATTGCCCGTAACGATGATGGATTCGGAAGGGATGCCTTCGGATAACAGATTTTGTCTGTTACGCTCTGTGGGGGCAAAATGGACATCCGTCAGCACAGATACCAGTTTCCTGTTGATCTCTTCGGGAAAGGGTGAATACCGGTTCCCCGAACGAAGTCCGGCCTCCACATGGCCGATGGGAATTTTTTGGTAGAATCCGGCCAAGGCACCGATAAATGATGTCGTCGTGTCGCCCTGAACAAGGATAAGACCGGGATTGGTTTCTTCAAGTATTTTTTCGAAATTGAGAATTGCCTTTCCCGAAATATGAAACAAGGTTTGGTTGGGGATCATCAAATTCAGATCAATATCGGGCCGGATATCGAATAGCCGTAAGACCTGATCCAGCATTTCTCGGTGCTGGGCCGTTGCCACTACGAAGGGTTGGTTTTTACCTCGTTTTCGAAGTTCCAGAATGACCGGGGCTAATTTTATGGCTTCGGGTCGTGTCCCCAAGATTACCATAACTTTCATTTTATTTGAATTTTTAAAATTTTTATTTCTATCCAATGAAAATACCCCCGTGTCTAAAGGTTTGTCATTAAATATATTTTTAGTATACAATAATAAGATCAATAAGTAAAGTTATTATTCCAAATGCACTTCTC
>CAZYTI010000471.1:2891-4402 GCA_964650065.1 uncultured bacterium | reverse complement strand
TGTCCCCTCATTGATCGTTGATGATACCATCATCTACGGTGAATCCAGTTCGGATAACGATCCCTTTATCAATAACGGTTTCCCGGCTTTCCTGGTGATCGAAAATTCAGATCCGGATTGGGCTGATGCCAATCCCTACATCCATCATTTTGAGGATGCATCGGACCGACTGGCGAATGATCCGACAAGCCCCAGCGGTGTGACCTATGATTACGCCTTTGCAGCGGATATTACCCGCACCGCAGTCGCACTGCTGGCACAGGAGGCCGGACTTATATCAAGGGCTCATAAGTCAGAATCGTTAAAAGCAGTTCCATCTAACTATCTAAACGAACTCAAATCAGAGATGCAGGTAGAGTGGCCCAACAACAGAACCATCAATCTTGTTTTTCATGGACACAGCGTACCTACCGGATATTTTAAAACGTCAACGGTCAACACTCTGGCTTCCTATTCTTATGTAGTGCTGAAAAAGATAAAATCACTATATCCGTACGCAGTTGTCAATGTTATAACGACCTCCATCGGCGGTGAGAATTCAGTTCAGGGCGCAGAACGATTTGAAAGAGATGTGCTTGTCCATAAACCTGATGTGTTGTTTATCGATTATGCACTTAACGATCGGAGAGCCGGTCTTGAGAAGTCATACAAGGCGTGGGATGAAATGATCAGGAAAGCGCTAAAGAAAGGCATAAAGGTAATATTGCTTACCCCTTCCCCTGATCAAAGAGTCGATTATACTGATCCAAACAATGAATTAAAAAAACATACTGAGCAGATTATTAGGTTAGTCGAGGAACATCAAGTTGGCTTGATAGACAGTTACATAGGATTTGCATTTTCTTATTCAGATAAGAATGAGCTCAGCAAGTACGTGTCTCAGGTAAATCATCCTAATGAAAAGGGACATGAGTTGATTGCCGATGAAATAATGAAATATTTTCAATAAATACAAAGGAAAATAATATGAAATTCGTTAAAACTACATTTCGAACAACTACCAGCCTGGCGACTATTGTATTTGTTTTGGCATTTACAATGTTGACATGCACAGCTCAATCAAATGAGAAATTAAAAGAAGCTTTTAATAATCCACCATCGACATCCTTCCCCGGAGTCTACTGGTACTTTATGGATGGCAATCTGAATCGTGAAGAAATGACTAAAGACCTGGAATCCATGAAAGAAGCAGGTATGAATAACCTGATATTTCTTGAAGTGGGAATTGGTGTTCCCCGTGGTCCGGTTGATTTTATGTCAGAAGAATGGCAGAACCATTTCGTCCATGCAGTGAAGGAGGCAGAGCGTCTGGGCATAAAAATACTATTGGGAGCCGGTCCGGGATGGTGCGGAAGCGGTGGACCGTGGGTAAAGCCGGAAGAGTCGATGAAGCATTTGGTACACAGCGAAATTAAAGTTTCAGGTAATAAAAAAATTGACATTGAGCTCCCGCTTCCTGCACAAAGGAGCACGCGTTGGCATCGAATGAAAGATCCATATTATAAAGACGT
>CAZYTI010000471.1:0-2791 GCA_964650065.1 uncultured bacterium | reverse complement strand
ATGGATAGTTGGGAAAGTGGTGCTCAAAACTGGACAGAGGGTATTGTTGACGAATTTAAAGAGAGGCGGGGGTATGATCCGGAGCCCTATTTTCTTGCCTATACCGGACGTGCAGTGCAAAGTGTAGAAATAACAGAGCGTTTCTTATGGGACCTTCGCCAGACGTGCAAGGAGTTACTGCTGGAAAACCACGCAGAATTCGCAAAGTCTTATGCACACAAAAACGATTTGGAATTGACCATTGAACCGTATGATATGAATCCGGCAGGAGACCTCGATTTGGGGGCAGTGGCTGATGTCATCATGGCTGAATTTTGGAGTAAACGATTCGGCTATCATACATCCTATGCTGTTATAGAAGCAGCTTCAATTTCACATATCAGCGGGCGTCCTGTTGTTGGGGCCGAAGTTTTTACATCTGATTCAGAAGAGACGTGGCAGGAGTATCCCTGGTCTATGAAAGACCAGAGCGACTGGGCATTGGCTTTAGGAGTGAACCGCTTTGTTTATCACACCTTTGCCCACAAACCGCTTGGAGATGAGCATCGACCCGGTATGACGATGGGAATATATGGTGTACATTGGGATAGAGGGCAAACCTGGTGGCCCATGGTTCGAGCCTATCATACATACATTAGCAGATGCTCCCATCTGATGCAGCAGGGGCAGGCTGTTTCCGATATCCTGTATCTTACTCCTGAGGGTGCTCCCATGGTGTTTACGCCTCCGGCAGATGCCCTGGAAGAAAACGGTGCTATTCCCGATAAGAAAGGATATGGTTTTGATGGCTGTTCACCAAACATGCTCATGGAAAAGGTGAATGTTAAACATGGGAAAATTGTGTTCCCGGGCGCCTCTTCTTATGAACTAATGGTGCTGCCGAATTTCAAAACCATGACACCGGCATTACTCGAAAAAATCACTTCATTGGTAGAAAAGGGTGCAAGGATCATCGGCTCGCCTCCGGTAAAATCACCGAGTTTAACGGACTATCCAGATTGCGACAACCAGGTAAAAAAATTAGCAGAGAAGCTATGGGGTTCGATACAAGCATCAGATAAATTAACTGAAACCAAATTTGGAGCAGGTACAATTTATTGGGGCAGCAGTCTTGCTTCGGATGAGCTTTATCCTACTCATAAAAGGACAACTGAACTCCTGTCACAGCTGAGTATTCCGGCAGATTTCAAATCGGAGAGTAATACGATCAGATTTGGTCATCGTAGAACAGAAAACCAGGATTTGTACTTTATTGCCAACCGCACAGGCGAATCTCAAAAGACAACCTGTACTTTCAGAGCTTCCGGTGAGCCTGAATTATGGTCGGGCGTAGATGGACGCATCAGGAAAATATCCCAATACAGCACCACTGACGGACTAACCTCCATTGATCTGGAATTTGTTCCCTTTGGAAGTTACTTCGTTGTTTTCAACCGAGATAAAGCAGCTGCCAATGAGAACGTAAATGATGGGCTGAATTTTGAACGGTTTAATACAATTCAAACAATTGAAGGTCCCTGGGAAGTTTCATTCGATCCCACAATGGGAGGTCCGGAAAACATTCAATTTGACGGATTGCAGGATTGGACCACACATGAAGAGAGGGGCATAAAATATTACTCAGGAATTGCCACATACAACAAAACCTTCAATGTAGGTGAACTGGAAGATGGTGCATACTATCTGGATCTTGGCGTTGTGAATGACATTGCGAGAGTAACATTAAATGGCAAGGATTTAGGTGTTGTATGGTGTGCGCCATGGCACATTGAAGTATCAGCTGCCTTAATAAAAGGTGAAAACAAACTGGAAATAGAAGTTGCCAACCGCTGGATTAACCGTTTGTTGGGAGACAGAACGGGACCGGACGCCCAGGTCAGAACAGTAAAATTTGAAAACGGCCTAATGGGTGGAGAAGAATACTTAACAGGAAGGTACACCTTTACACCGGAATTGGCAATGAGGGGATTTCAGTTTAAAGAACCACTGCCCTCCGGTCTGATAGGGCCTGTTACAATACAGGAATCGATTTATTAATAATACCTTTTAAAATCCCTAACCTGGATAAACCAGAAGAAAAAAAATATAGACAGGATAATCATGCCTAGGCAGATGCGCCTGGGCGCACAGGATTTTACGGATTTACAGGATTTGTGAATTTTCTTCCTGCCGAAGGTCCCGCTCATTGTTATTCCCGAAGAGAAGAATCGGGATCAATGACCTGTCAAAAATAGATTTAAATTTTTTGCCAAAAAGTGGCGGGAAATAACTTATCAGTTACTATAACAGAGGTATGAAAATGTTGAAATCAATCACTCTATCGGTACTATGTGTTGTCATGCTTTTATCGGCAGGCAACACGCAACAAATAAATGTAAACACTGATTATTCAGGTGATATAGAGCGAACATATATTGCACCAACACAAATTATCTGGCAATCTGAAAACGCTGAAATTGTTAATGCTGAACGCTTACTAAAAGAAGGAATTCATCAGGCATCATTAAATAATAGCGATGTATGTAAGTTGAAAAATACTAAGGAACAGGCCTCTATAATTTTTGATTTTGGTAAAGAAATACACGGAGGTCTGGAGATTGTTACCGGCATGTGGGGAGGTAATAAACCTGTACCTGTGCGGGTGCGTTTTGGAGAATCCGTATCTGAAACAAAGGCTGAAATTGGTGGAGAAACAGGTGCAACCAATGATCATGCAATTCGCGATTGGGAATTAAAACTACCCTGGCTAGGGAAAATTGAAATAGGAAATACCGGATTTCGTTTTGTGAGA
>CAZYTI010000470.1:0-4405 GCA_964650065.1 uncultured bacterium | reverse complement strand
GGACCAAAGGGAAAAAACGTCTCACGAATATTTCCAGGAGAGAGACAGAAAGCAATAATGTGACCACCAAAAGGACAATTTCCTTTCTTCGATCACGAAACTTAAAGTATGATATGACCAGAATGGCAGTGATCACAAATAGAATGATAAGAAGGATAATTCTGACATCGAGCATAGTCTTTCCCTGGGTTGTTATTTGACCTACACTTTCCTCAATACTTTCCCGGGCAGCACTCCCGAATGTTCCCCTTTCTCGATAACGATTCGACCGTTCACGATGACATAATCGATACCTTCGGGATATTGATGAGGATTGGCAAATGTGGCTTTATCAATGACTGTTTCTGGATTGAACAGGACAACGTCGGCATATTTGCCTTCCGCCAGAACACCGTGATCCTTGAGCCCGAACTTGTCCGCAGGTAATGAAGTGATTCGACGGATGGCTTCCGGCATGGACAGTATTTTACGTTCTCGAATATAATACCCCAGATACCGTGGAAATGCCCCATAATGTCTGGGATGGGGATTCCCCTTGCTCAGTTTCCCATAGGGTGCTACGGCATCCCCGTCCGTCCCTATCATGGTCAGGGGAAAGGACAATACTTTTTCGGTATTCTCCTCACTCATGCCGAATCCGACCATGGATACATTGCCTTCATTTTCGATGAGGAGTTCGCGTACGAAAACAAGAGGATCCTTTTTGAGTTCAACGGCCAATTGGGCCACAGTCTTGCCCTGAAGGTGTCTATTCTCTTCCTTCTTCAGTTGGGTGATGAGGACACTCTCCCACGAACCCAGGGCATCGACTTTATCCACGAGAAAAGTCTTGATCTGCTCCCACTGCCCATTATCTTTCAATCGGCTGACCAGGTCGTCGTTGTCCCCCTCTCGGGCCCACATGGGAAGCATGATCTGCAGGGTCGTCGCCCACGCCGTGTAAGTGTATCGGTCCGCATGAATGTTGATACCTTCCTGGCTGGCCTGCATGATACGATCCAGCATCTTAGGCAGCTTGTGCCAGTTACGCTGTTGACTCGCTTTGAGATGAGAGATCTGGAGGCTGATCCCGGCTTCACGTGCGATACGAATGGCTTCTTCCAGGGCCTCTTCGACGCGCACGTCCTCACTCCGCATGTGTGTTACATAAACCCCTCCCATTTCTGCAGCAACCCGGCTGAGCTCAATAACCTCCTCGGTCTTGGCAAAACTGCCCGGCGTGTATTCCAGACCGGTGGAAAAACCGAAAGATCCCTGTTCCATGCACTCGCGAACCACTCGTTTCATTCGTCTCATTTCATCGAAAGTAGGATCTCGATCTTCCAATCCCATGACCACAGTTCGAACCGCCCCGTGCCCGACAAAGGGAACATAATTGACTGCCGTTCGATTCTTTTCCAGCTTTCTGAAAAAGCTGTCTGCATCGGTCCAGTCCAGCGTGATATCGTACTCCTCCTTCAGGTTTTTCTTTCTTCTATCCAATGAAGGACCGCCCACTGGAAACGGAGAACTCCCGCACTGACCCGAGACTTCGGTGGTGATGCCCTGACGGATGATACTCTCGGCCTTGGGATTGACCAACAGACTGATGTCCGTATGACAATGCGCATCGATGAAACCGGGTGTAACCGAAAGACCGGCGCCTTCAATCAGTTGATGTGCCGTTTTCTGGCCCAAATCCCCGATTGCAGCAATTTTATCCTTTTTTATTCCTACATCTCCCGGAAAGGGCTCTCCACCCAGACCATCGTATATCATTCCTCCCCGGATGATGAGGTCAAATTCCCTGCCGGCACAGCCGACCAGATAATGTGATCCAGTACCTGTAAGACCGACGACCAGGCCGGCACGAGCTGCCTGCTTCAAAAAGTCACGGCGTGATGTGTTTTTTGCCATGGAGTTATCTCCTATCAGTTTATTATTTCAGAAGACTCTATATTTTACCAATGCCATGCTCCATTCCAACAGTCCTATGCAAGGTGCTCAATCAGTATCTTGATGCCGATACCTATCAAGACCAGACCACCCACAAATTCCATCTTGTTCTCAAAAAAGTGTCCCAGCCTGTCTCCTATATATACGCCGACAAAGGATAAAAGGAAGGTGACAATGCCAATGACGAGAATGGGCAGTAAAATGGAAATTTTCAACATGGCAAAAGTGACACCCATTATCAGTGCATCGATACTCGTCGCCAGAGACAACATGAGCAGGGTCGATATTTTCAACACATCGGGTCGTTTCTTGATGGATTCTATTTTGAAAGATTCATAAATCATCTTTCCACCGACCAATACCAACAAAGAGAACGCAATCCAGTGATCGACTTCTACAACGAAGTCTCGAACACTCAATCCAACGGCCCAGCCAACCAGAGGCATCACCGCCTGAAAGAGTCCAAAGAACAACCCGACACGCAGGGCATGATGGATCCGAAGCTGCTTAATGGTGAATCCACTTGTAATAGAGACAGCGAATGCGTCCATTGCCAATCCCAATGCGATAAAAAGAATATTCATTGTTTGGAAAAATCCGGATAATGGGTCTTGATACAATCGGGACAAACGCCGTGACTGAATTGTGCTTCAGAATGATTGGTCACATAGACTTCCATCTGCTGCCATTCCCCATCTTCAGTTAGAATTTTTTTACAATGTGCACAAATGGGCAAGAGTCCGCGCAACACTTTGATCTTGTCCATCGCCTCCTGTAACTCTCCAATGAGTTTCTCCCGTTCCATTTCAATTTGGACACGCTGCGTCACATCTCGCATGGTTACAAGAATGGCACTGTCACCAAACCAGGGAAATAGCGTTGCCGTTAAATCCATCACACATTCCGAACCATCATTCCGACGAAAAGATAGGACGAAAACACTTCCGTAAGTCTTCACCTTTTTAAAGTTTTCCTTCAAAGAAAATTCTGTATCTGAAGAGAAGAGCATGGAAAAGTGTTCCCCAACCAGATCCTTTTCGGTGTATCCAAGTATCGATGTGACGGTCTGATTCACTTCCAGGATTTCCCCACTGGTATCATCGACGATCAATAGAATATCCAGAGATTTGTGAAACAGGGATCGGAAGGATTCTTCAGCGACTTCATGAGCCCTTCTGAGTCGATCATTCTCTTCTTGGAGTACTTTCAATTCTGCCGGTATATTACCTAAGTTCTTCGATTCCATTTTAACCCGATCATGTTTCTGGAATACCGTCTAAATATGAGACCTGTCCTTTCGGAACCGGACGTTGCATTCAATGATTAGATATCAAATGTAAAGTTTTTTATTATTCAGAACAAGATTTATTTCGGCATCCGTCCAATTCAATTTCATTTTATCGAAAAAAAATATTATATTTATTCATATGAACTTCTGGGTTGATTAAACCGCCAATCCGGATTCTCGGGATCGACCCGTTTAATATCGAATGCGCTTAAGATGTATGAAGTTGAATCCCACGACCAGGAAAAGAGAGGAAGTCGATGAGAGAATTGGGCAAAATCATTCGAATAAATGGGACCAAAGGTATCGTGCAGATGGATGCCAAGGGGGGATGCAAATCATGTGGTATGAATTTATACTGTAAAAGTACCGGACCCGGCAATCGAGAATTAATCCTCGAACTCGGTAATCAGACATATTCTCCTGGTGATCTCATCGAGATCGAAACGCCGGCCAGGAGTTTTCTCATGGCAGCTTTTCTCGTCTTCATTCTTCCCCTTCTCCTTTCCATGACGGCATATTTCGTGGTTTACCATATGACACAACAGACGGATTATGGATTGATCGGTTTTTTTGGTTGTTTCGTGTTATCCTTGTTCCTCATAGCGGGAATCGACAAAATATTTGGCCGAAAACGATTTTTCGAACCCAGGATTGTTAGAAGCGTCAAATAGGTTTATATCATTTTTCTCCTTGACTTTTTGTTACGAAATGCTCTTATTATTTACTGAACAATTTTTTCCTTTGGAATCCGTTATTTCTAATAAAAAGAGGAGAACGGAATCATGAAGAAAAAATCACTCATTTTATTGGGTATCATTCTTATTGTGGGACTGATGGGTTGTGCATCCGTTGCCGTCCGAATCGACTACGATGAATCGGCCAATTTCGGAGACTATAGTACATTCCGGTTTGTGAGGCCACAGCGTCAACAGGGACGCGGAACGGTACGCAATCAATTCCTGACGCGAGAGATCCTGCAGGAAATCAAACCCATCATGGTAGCAAAAGGATTGACTGAAGCGGCCTCCGAGAATGACGCCGATCTTCTCGTGGTCTTCTACGCCATGGTCCAAAACCGTCGGAGTTTTTCGCCTCCGAGCTATCGCGTTGGCCGTTTTGGACGTGTGTGGAGAACCCGCCCGGGCCATGTCGTCAATTATAAAGAAGGGACATTGGTCAACG
>CAZYTI010000469.1:0-4415 GCA_964650065.1 uncultured bacterium | reverse complement strand
GGGGAAACACTTGAGTATGTTGAAGATAAATTTCAAATACTTTTTCCCGATAGGATTTTTGAGTATTTCTTTCTCGATGAAGATTTTAACCGGCAATACCTGAGGGAAGAGCAGACTGCAAAAATATTCGGCATCTTTACTTTTCTTGGTATTTTGATCGCCAGTCTCGGACTCATTGGTCTGGCCGCATTTGTGGCTCAACAGCGCACCAAAGAAATCGGTATTCGGAAAATAATGGGGGCATCTTCTCAGAGTATTGTGAATCTATTGATCAAAGAATTTCTCCATCTGGTCTTGGCTGCGAATATCATTGCCTGGCCTGTTGCCTATTATGTCATGCACAGGTGGTTACAGAATTTCGCTTACCGTATCAACATCCCAATGGAGATATTCATACTCTCCGGCGTGCTTGCGTTGCTCATCGCTGTCATAACGGTCAGCTATCAATCCATCAAAGCAGCCAGGGCCAATCCGGTCGAAGCATTACATTGTGAGTAAAATGATCATAAATCCTTAAAAATCTTAATGACCAGAGATGCGCGTAGATCCGCCTATCTTTTTGGCGGAACGAAGCATTACATTATGAGTAGAAGGGGAAGTGGATATTTATGAATAGATCGGTATAAAAGGACAATTACAACTTTTTCACTTTCCTTTTGATCTTCTTCCTGATTTTCTTGAATGAAGGTGGTGGTCCGGTCCGGATTTGTTTTTCATCGATGAACAGACCTTCGGAGATGCCCCATTCCAGAAAGACTGTTCTATCGAAAGTATGTATCTCCCTGAATTCCACTTTATCCCCGAATTCCGACGCCGCTCGTTTGGCTCTTTCGAAAGCGATTCCCTGTGCCGGGCACCACCCATTCAGTAATGCGGTCACTGTGACTTTGCCGTCTTCTTTTTCCGGTTTTTTTTTCGGCTTGATCCATTTGGGAGGAACGGCATCATCCGTGAAGGATTTCCAGAGGAGAATCTGGCCTTTAAGATTATCCACTTTAACATATCCTTGTTTCTTGAACCATGAGGCTTTCATCCAGAAGGGGAGGGAGATGCCCCAGGCGGCGATACCTTTGAAGCCCTTTGCCCGCACATCCTCTTCGGCAGCATGGATCAGGGCTTTACCCATCCCTTTTTTCTGAAAATTGCCCCTTCCTTTTTTGTAACCGTGAACCCAGATGCAGAGAATAACATAGAGATCCTCTCCCTCCACGAAAGCATGTTCGATGGGGATGTACTGGATCATGCCACCCACCTCATCACGGTCATCGACGGCCAGCTTGACTCCCAGACCCTTATCTTTCATCTTCTCGTACCAGCAGGCCTTATGGTCGCCTGCTTCATTCATTTCATCTGACCAGTCTTCCAGGCATTTGAAATAGAGGTCTTCATGTTCATCCGTGAGATCGATGATTTTCATGGCGTCATCCCTTCCTGGTTTAGATTCCCTGCACAGAACTCCTCACAGTTACAATAAGGAAATATAATGACCCGAATTCTTCTTTTCAAATGATTTTTTAGTTGCTTTTTTCATATAGATTACTTTATTTGAAACGGTTAATGGAATGCATGTAATTCAATAAACCGATCCGTTTCACTCCACATCGGATTGTCGTTTAATATTCTCGTAACTCGGAGGAAGCATGTCTAATTTTTTCGATATGAAGAAAGGTGATCTGAGTTATCTAATCTCTATACTCCTCTTTGCTTTTGTTGCCTTCCTGCCCTGGTCTCATCACATCGAAGTGGCCGGCATGGTTCTGTTCGGTTGGTTGCTGGCACTTCTCATGGTATTTTCACCAACCATCGCTTTTATTCATTTACTCCTCGACCGCAAAGAGAAGAATAACAAAGGAAAAAATTCATGACAATCGAACATGTTTTGGTATTGGTGTATCTCATTGGTTGCATCGGAATAGGTATTTTTGCATCCCGGAAAGTCCTGGTCTCCCGCGAGGAATACTGGGTTGCAGGACGACGCATCGGGACTCTTGTCAATGCTATGGCTATTATGGCAGCACTGGCCAGTGGTGGATCTATCATCGGCGTGATGGGGCTGGCCTATAGTCGGGGTATTCCTTTCACACTGGCTCTTTTTGCCGGAGCCGTATTAGGATTTCCTCTGGCCTCGATCTTAGTGGCCAAACCGTTGAGGAATTTCGGACAATTTACGATTACGGATTTTCTTGCCTATCGGTATCCCCATCCCATCGTTCGCTATACCGTGCCATCTGTTATTGTGATCAGCTTTACCGTTTATATCGTGGCCCAGATGAAAGCAGCGGGTATTACTGCCAATGTTCTCCTCGGCATACCGTACGAATACGCCATCACACTTGCAGCGATTGTTTTTATCATCTACGTCTCTATTGGTGGTATGGTGGCCATAACCTGGACCGAGGTCGTCCAAGGCATGCTCATGCTGATCGTCGTTCTGGGCACCGCCCTGGTACTGATGCTTCGATTCGGGTCGCCTTCAACCATCATGGTTGAAGCCACCAGACATGCGCCTGAAATGGGTCAGATTGCCCATCAGCCCCTGGGCAGCTATCTGGGTTCCTTTGTCATCTGGGGAACCGCTATTTCGGTCATTCCTCATATCATCATGCGTGTGTATACGGCTAAGAATACGGGGGCGGCAAGGCTCTCACTGAATATCGCCATGATTATTTACAGTATCCTGATTTTAGGAGCCGTTTTACTCATCGTTCCCGTAGGAAAAACACTATTTCCGGATCTGAAAGATGCAGATCAAATTTTTCTCAGAGTGATCGAGGGGCAGTTTCCTCCCTTGGTGCGAGGACTTGCCGTAGCTGCTGTCCTGGCCGCTGTGATGTCAACCACGGATGCCTTGCTTTTAGTATGCAGCTCCGCTATTTCTCATGATTTATTAGGAAGGATTATCGAGAAAAGACTCAGCCCGAAGGCGGGCAATCGCGTGACCATCGGCGTGACTTGGGTCATCGGTCTCGGGGCCATGGTTCTAGCTTACTCTCCACCGAAACTGATCACTGAATTTTATACGGCTGCCATAGGATTATTGAGTGCCGGACTCTTCGTTCCCACGATTGCAGGCCTGTGGTGGAAAAAGGCCAACTTAGCTGGGGGAATGGCCTCGTTACTCATTGGGATCGTCGTATATTTGGTCGTACAGTTCACTCCAGGCACACCTCCCATGTCGGCCATTCTGTTCGGTCTTCCAGCCAGTGCGTTAGCCATGTGGCTATTCAGTAAGATCGGTCCGACCAATCCACTCGGAATGGTCGATTCGATAGATAAATTACATACGATGTAGAACGCATCCATCTCGTTTTAACTTACGGATGAATTCTTTACGCTTCATATGGCGATGGCTTTAATATGATGTTCTGCGGGCACATCCTCCATGACCATCATGCGATAAGCGTCTTTCAGGTTCTCCTCCAGGTCCTCCAATGTTTCCCCCTGTGTCATGATTTTAGGATGCTCAAGGAGTTTACCAAGCCAGAACTTATTACCTTTCCAATAAATCATCGTCATTTTTGCTGACATTCGATGCCTCCCTACACTTTAGTAATGTTATAAAATACGAATATATCCCGTTAAAATCAGAATTTAGTATGAATTTATCCCATGAATTTATGTTCCGACAATCATAGATGTTTCATTAAGCATCGGAATGAGACAGCTTCGTGTCTTGATAAATCAACTCCTTTTTTAAAAATTGAACGTGTCATCAGATCCTTTTTGTTTGCAAATCCACAAAAGGCGGATCCGCCTATGGCGGAAAAAAAGAAGATTTAACTCACAATACTTTGGCACCACTACACTCTAACATCCTCTGCAAACGTGTAAAATTAGAATTATAAATTATTAAGGAATAAGGGAATAAGGGGTATATGGATCAAGTCCGTAGACCTGTAAAGAATTTCAGACATTTTTATATAAAATCAGATAAATTATATCCATCGGATAGGGAAAATTTTCACGGTTTGCTCGAAGGATGGATTCCTTCTCGTAATTGATATATCGTAACTGTCATATTTATAATATGTTATGCTTTGTCGCTTATTTGAGACACCCGGTATAAACTATGTTAAACCAATCGTATGCAGGAGTTTCGTTGTGAAATTCAGTTTTTCAGTTTACATTTTAAAACAATGGGTATACTTGGTGGACCGGTCTTGTGGTTCCTCGATGAAGATTACAATGAGAACTATGGATATTAATCCGTATTCACCATATTAAACTTAAGAAACATTTCATACCTTCTCATAAATTCTTATAATACAATAAATAACGATTCGTTGCCACTGATGAATAATCATCAGGAGGGTTAAAGCATGGTGGTTGGTTTTAATGGAGATATTAAGCTTGAATTTCATGGTGCTAAATTAGCCTCTGTAACGATTTGTACTATTTATTGATATTTTTGATAT
>CAZYTI010000468.1:0-4423 GCA_964650065.1 uncultured bacterium | reverse complement strand
CTTACTCATCGCATGGGTGATATTCTTATTTCTGTGGAGCATTCCCCTCATCATCGCCGAATATGCCCTGGGTCGAAAGCAGAGAAAGGGTGTCGTGGGCACCATCGCTTTGGCAGCGGGAAAAAAATTCTCCTGGATGGGTGGATTCGTGGCATTTGTATCGACTGCCATCTGTTTCTTCTATTCGGTCATTGTAGGATGGTGTATCTACTACCTGGTGTATATGTCGACCCACTCTCTTCCCCTCACCACTGAAGCTTCCATGGCCATCTGGAATCAGTATCAGGGCAGTTATTGGCCCCTGTTATTCCACGCCTTTGCCATGGGTTTTGGAGCTTTTGCCATTTGGCGGGGTGTGTCTTCCATTGAGCGGGTCAACAAAGTGCTCATACCCACGTTGTTGCTCATCGTGATCTTATCGGTTGTCAGAGCCCTGACATTACCGGGCGCCTGGAAAGGGGTTTCCTATCTTTTCACACCTCAGTTGGCGCAATTGGCAAAGCCCAGAATCTGGCTGGAGGCATTGACCCAGAATGCATGGGATACGGGCGCCGGATGGGGACTCTTTTTAACCTATGCGGCTTACATTAAGAAGGAGCACGGGGCCGTGAAAAATGCTTTTACCACGGCTATTGGCAACAATACGGTTTCCCTTCTGGCGGCCCTGATGATATTTGGAACCGTCTTTTCGGTATTGCAAGTGGAAATGGGTATGACCAAACCCGAGGTTCTGGAAATCATGAGAACCAGCGGACCCGCTTCGACCGGGCTGACATTCATCTGGATGCCACAGCTCTTTGCCCGTATGTTCATGGGTCATCCCCTCTGTGTTCTATTCTTCCTGGGATTGACATTTGCCGGTTTCTCATCTCTGATCGCCATGCTGGAATTGCCGACCCGAATCGTGGTCGATGCCGGTGTTAAGCGATCCACGGCCATTGGTCTGGTCGTCGCCTGTGTCTATTTTTTGGGTATTCCATCGGCACGAAATCTCAATTTTCTGAGCAATCAAGATTTTGTCTGGGCCAATGGACTGGCGATTTCCGGTGCGTTTATTGCCTTTACGGTGGTTCGTTACGGCATATCAAAAATACGGACCCAGGAACTCATGGCCGATGAGAGCGATTGGCGTCTGGGGCGATGGTGGGAATATGTGCTGAAATATTTTGTGCCCATCGCCGCAGTCATTCTTCTGGTCTGGTGGTTCTCCCAAACCGCGACGAGTGACAGTTGGTACAATCCGTTTGAACCGTTCAGTTTCATGACCAATTTCCTGCAATGGGCCCTGATTTTCATAATTCTGCTCATTCTCAACCGATGGATGGGGGAGCGGTTGGTGGGGATGCCAACTGTGGAAAGGAATGATAAATAATTAAAGACACTCTGAGTTAGACATATAGAACTTGTTGCTGGTTACTGGCTATTTGATTACCATGCGTATGCGATATAATTTGGAATGGAACGCGGATCTAACGGATTAAACAGATTAGAACGGATTTTTTAAAATATTTATTTCATATCAGTTAAAATCCGTCTAATCCGTTAGATCCGCGTTCTATCAAGAGACCGGACGAAATTGTTTTTTATAAAGGGTGGAGTAGAGTCGGTTGAATGTGAAAGGTTTTGAAGAATGCCTACCTATGAATTTACATGCCGAGTGTGCCAAAGTCATTTCGAAGTATTTATATCGATATCAAGAAAGGGTGAAATTGTCTGTCCCGAATGCGGAAGCCAAGATTTACAGGAAGCTTTTGGTGTTTTTTATGTGGGTGGAAATGTGTCGAATCCAGGTGCGGGCATGGGTTCGAGCTGTGACGGGAGTTGTGCGACATGCAGCAGTAAATGTGAAAAGTGATGATTGGAATAGAGGAAACCCAATTTGAAAGGAAAATGGAAAAGAAATATGAGTTTTAATATTTATTAGGAACGATAGATTGGAGAAAATGTATTAATGGAGGTTACTCATGTTGAATACTTATACAGCTAAGTATACGAAAATATCTTCAGGTTACATGGGCCAGTTAATTGAATGGCCTGAAATTATCACAGAAGGTAAGACTTTAGATGAATGCCGGGAAATGGTACAAGACGCAGTGAATGAGATGATCATTGCATATCGTCAGCAAGAGAAAGAGATACCATTAGGAAGAGCTCTCATTGAGCAAATTCCAGTCGAGGTATAAAGTGTCTGTCAAGAGAAGGGATTTGGTGAGATATTTTGAAAAGAATCGTTTTTATCTATTACGAGAAGGTAAAAAACATTCAATTTATACCAATGACGAAAGAACGGTTCCAATAAAAAGACATCGTGTTATTGATAGAATTGTGGCAAATGAGTTATGTAAACAAGCGGGGCTGAAACCAATTTTTTAATTTTACTGATGAGATTATTTTAGGGAGGATTGTACAGGAAAATGACTATTATAACAATATGTTATTCGATAACCGTAAAAAAAATCATTTTATGTTTAGGTTTATTTCTTTTCATATTACAATTAAACTGCAGCAACCAAACCTTTGTCACCATCGGGACCGGTGCAGTGACCGGTGTCTTCTATCCCACGGGTGGTGCCATCTGCAGGATGATCAATAAAAAGTCCGATGTTTATGGTATCAAGGCCACAGTGGAGTCAACGGCCGGTTCGGTTTACAATGTGAATGGTGTTCTCAGCGGTGATCTTGAATTTGGGGTTGTTCAGTCGGACAGACAGTATCAGGCGGTACACGGACTCGCCGAATGGGAGGATAAAGGTCCTCAGCATATTTTGAGATCGGTGTTCTCGATCCATCCTGAGGCTGTAACACTGGTGGCCGCTGCGAAGAGTGGGATTGCCCGGGTGGAAGATCTGATTGACAAGAGGGTCAATCTTGGGAATCCAGGTTCGGGACCATTGCAGAACTCCAGGGATGTGCTTCGCGCATTTGGATTGAATGAAAATGATATCAATGCGGAATATGTCAAGGCATTAGAGGCCCCTTCGCTGCTGCAGGATGAACGGATCGATGCTTTTTTCTATACGGTCGGACATCCCAGTGGAAATATTAAAGAAGCAACGTCCGGAAGAATCAAGGTGCACATCATTCCCATTGAGGGTCCGGGGGTGGACAGTCTGGTGGCTGTGGCACCCTATTATGCGAAAGCGACGATTCCCCGTTCCTTATACCCCAATGCAGAGAATGTGGAAGATATCCGGACATTTGGTGTAAAGGCCACCCTCGTGACATCCCATCACGTGGAGGAGCACCTCGTCTATGCCATCACCAAAGAGGTTTTTGATAACTTTATAGAGTTTAAATCGTTGCATCCCGCATATCAAACTTTGACAAAAGAGAGTATGCTTCAGGGAATGTCGGCTCCGTTACACAGGGGAGCACTCCGGTATTACAGGGAGTCCGGTCTCATCGAGTGGATCGATAAGAAATTAATTCTTGAGAATGAGTCTGAGTCATCATAAGAAATTGGGTGTTGAAGTCTCAATGGATGTCAATCCGACATCCGAAATCCGCAATTCGAAATCATAAAGTATTTCATCGTTAAAAGTGAAAGATGAATAATTTATTTATCAAAAAATGTGCATCAACTATCGCCATCCTCTGGGCCGCTTTTCAGCTTATACTTCCCCAGTTTGTCATTTTGGATCGGATCACCATTCGGGCGATACACCTGACTTTTGCACTCTTACTCGTGTTTATCGCATTTCCTCTGAAGCGAAAAAGGAGTGAAGATCGTTTTTGTGCGCCTCAGTCTCCCCCGATGACGATTTTCAATTTCATGCTCGCGATTATCGGATCCGTCACGGTGCTCTATATCGTCATTGATTGGAATGGGATTGCCATGCGCTCTGGGGCACCTCTCGGTCGGGATATCTTGTTTGGAATCATCGCCGTGTTTCTTTTGTTGGAGGCGTCCCGCCGCGTGGTCGGTCCCGCGCTCTCCATGGTTGCCCTTTTTTTTACACTTTATGCATTTTTAGGTCCTTATCTGCCCGATGTATTTGCCTTTAAAGGCGTTTCCCTGCGAAAATATTTGACCCAGGTGTTTTTATCCACAGAAGGTATCTATGGCATTCCCCTGGGAGTGTCTGCATCCATCGTATACCTCTTTGTCTTAATGGGCGCCTTATTGGAAAAGGCCGGTGCAGGCGCCTTCTTCATCAAGCTTGCCCTCTCGGTTCTGGGCAGGTTCAGAGGAGGGCCCGCCAAAGCGGCCGTATTTTCCAGCGGATTGATGGGATGCATCTCAGGGTCGAGTGTGGCCAACATCGTCACGACCGGTACATTTACGATACCCTTGATGAAAAGTGTGGGCTATCCACCCAAAAAGGCAGCGGCCCTGGAGGTCGCAGCCAGTACGGACGGTCAATTGATGCCCCCCATCATGGGTGCGGCCGCTTTTATTATCGACGAATATGTCAATGTGCCT
>CAZYTI010000467.1:0-4423 GCA_964650065.1 uncultured bacterium | reverse complement strand
GGTCATGACCGCATTCCTTTGCCTCACATACTCGGTGATTTTTCCCGAGCCTCTTCTGTCCTTCGACAGCAGGGCATCGGCGACATTTGCTGCATATTCGATCTTTTCGGGATCCACCGTTTCAGTAGCAAAGAAGCGCATGCCCCCGGCTTCTCTGCGCTGTGTGAATATGTCCAGCGCATTTTCTTGCTTCGGGATGTCTTCAAGCACGATAATAATGAGGACCTGTTCCATGAATCCATCCTCATTGGTCGCGCGGACTTCCGCGTAATAATGGGCCGGGCATTCGGCAGGATGCTTCTTCAGTCTAATTTCAGCCGTTTTGGCATCGATTTCGACGATTTTTGTTGCATCGAGCTGGCCCTCTTTCAGGTAACGCCTTCGGTCGCCTCCGGGCACCGGCGGAACCAGGCTCCAGGTGATCGTTTTTTCATTGGGAACCACAAGTTCGATCTTACCGAGAACATCTCCGATTTTCGTTGCTTTTGTCACCAAAAAGCGGTCGAATTCATCGGTGACGACAGGTTTCTGCGCGTAGCTCACACGATCGAACTGAGTAGCAAATGAGAACAGTATGACGAACTGTACTGCCCTAATTAAGGTGTTTTCTTTAAACATTATTTCTCTCCATTTTGATATTTGAATCCCACTGAATGAAACGATCAGGAATTTGGATATTGTAATTTTTAAAAAAAATCGCATTGTTTTGAGGCGTTACCATAGTTCTTTGATTTCATCCTCAAAACCTGTCATCTCCCACCGGATCAGCGACATGGGTATCACGCCGGCGGCCAGAAACGCGTCCATAAAATCGCGTAGCACAAAATCTTTTCCAAGCTGCATGGCCCGGTCTTTAAAAAGCTTCGTGAATTGGGCCTTGCCGACAACCACGCCCGTATGAAATCCGGGGAAGCGCAGGTTGGATTGCTGTTCGTACCACACCATGCGCTCGTCTTCCTGGGACCATTCGTACGGCATGATCTCGGCGCACAACTTTCTCGCTTCGGCAAAAGTGATCTCATTGCTGTGCATTTTCAGATCAGGAATCGAGAGGCTCATGTGCGAAGCATTCATCAGGTATTCGATTTCCCGTCCCCTTCTCGGCCGCTTGTCGAGAACACCTGCCTGCATCAACAGCTCTTCAGAACCGGCAGCCCATCCCTCTGACCGGATCCAGCCCATGTTATAGAGTCGCCGTGCCGAACGGATGATACGCTTGTCCCGCTCCTCTCTCTGCCCATCGAACAGGTGGCCGATGAACTCGTACGTCTCACCCGGCAGTATCTCTCGCTGCCGGGCCTTGAGGTCGATACTGCTGTTTGCGAAATCCTCTGCGGTAAACTCCCTTCTGGATTCACGAGGATCACTGTAATCCCTGGGGTCCAGCCAATCAGGCACGGTCAAGATTTCCTCATCACGGAGAAACTCAACCACATAATTGAGCGCCTGGTCCAGGCTGCGATAATATTTTTTGCTGGTATCCGCCACTTTAAGCGGAGGAAGCTTGCGGTTCCTGTGTTCCTCTAATTTCAGGAAGGTGATAATGCGGCTGTATTCGTGCTCCACGATTGTTTTGCACTCTTGCCAGGTATAGGGGAAGAGATGCACATTCTTCAGCCACCAGTTATAGTTCTCAATCCCGATGCCACCGGGGGCCGTCATCTTATGCTTGTTCTCTTTGAGCCACTTCCCATAATCTTCCACGGCTTCCGCAGCGAGCTTGGCATCGTCAACCAGATCGGGATGATCCTCGCTCAGTCGAGCCGCGAGTCTACGGTACATGGATGCATCACGCTCATAAACATGGATGGCAATATCCGCCATATCGCCTGCGGCCTCGGTAAGATTCGTTTTCGCCTGCTCGTATATTTTGGGGATGGCCTTGAGCTTTTCTCTAACCTCATCCACACTGTCCATATCGAGAGATCGGCGTCTGCGAAGCCGAAGATTCATATCGATGACAGGTCCGGCACCACCCTGGGAAGGAAGATAGAAAACGGGGTCCCGGGACCAGGGCCGGAGGACCCGCAGGTAGAAGTCAAGCCCGTTCATCTCCGCACGGACCAAATGATAATCGACCTTTTGCGATACGGGCCATGTGCTTATATCTATGGCCGTTAACCGCTCTTGAAATTTTTTAAGGCCTCGCGCCTTGTCTTTCATGGCCGCCGCTGAATAGTCGGGAACCCAATCGTGCAATGTGGGTTTTTGGAACTCACGTAATTCTTCAAACAGGGCAACGAGCGCTTCATACTTATTACTGCTTGCATCACCATCGGTTTTTTGCTGTTGGCAGGCAGATAGAATCAGACTAAGAATAACAAGAGTGATGAATGAGACCGTAAGATAATTGCGTCTATGCATGACAAAATCCTCCTTTAATTTTCATATTAAACCACTACCTGAGGTAGTGGTTTAATATGAAAATTAACGATACTAATAGGCGTGTCCCCTTTCCCTGAATATAGCAAACTCCTTGTGTCCCAGGACCTCGGACTTGGTCTGCTTGCCGGAAGCCACTTCTAAAATCTCATCAAATATTCGTTGGCCTACTTCTTCAATCGTCTCTTTTCCGTCAATGATCGTTCCGGCATTGATATCCATATTGTCTTTCATCTTTTCAAAGGTATGCGGATTGCCTGTAATTTTAAGAACAGGTGCTATGGGAGATCCCACGGGAGTTCCTCTTCCCGTCGTAAAAAGGAGAATTTGCGCTCCCCCTCCCAACATACCGGTATCCGAATTAATATCATCCCCCGTGGTGTTCATGATGAAAAGTCCCTTCTCAGAGGGTGTCTCAGCATATTCGATCACACCCTGGACCGGGGAAGAGCCGGCCTTGTAAACCGCTCCCAGGGATTTCTCTTCGATGGTCGTTAAGCCACCCTGGATGTTTCCCGAGGTGATCAAGTGGAAACGTTCGCCTTCATCCTTTGCCCTCTGTTCCCAATAATCGATAATTTCGAAGATGCGTTTCGCGACCTGCTTATTGACGGCTCTTTTTGCCAATATATGCTCTGCGCCCATGAGTTCGGGGGTCTCGGCAATAAAGACGGTGCCGCCCCTTTCGACGATCCTGTCCGATGTGACGCCAACCGCCGGATTGGCCGCAAGCCCTGATGTTAAATCGGAGCCGCCACACTTTGTCGCCACAATCAGGGAATCTACATCACATAACTTCCTTTCCTCCTGAGAGCTATTTCGCACCATCTCCCGGACGATTCTCACACCCTTCTCTACGGTCTTTAGGGTCCCTCCCAAGTCCTGGATACGTATCAGTTCCACCGGTTTCTTTGATTTGCCGATTTCTTCGACCAGGGTTTCACAGTCGATGGTCTCGCACCCCAGGCTCACCAGTAATACCGCAGCAACGTTGGGATTCCTGCCGATCCCGATCAGGGTTCGCGTCGGAATCTCGAGTTGAGAGGTGACCTCGCATCCGCATTCATGAAGAACAGCCACGGACCCTTCCGTTTGATCTTCTATTTTTCTTGCAACCTCATTGGCGCAATTGACTGTTGGAATGACTGCCACATGGTTTCGTATCCCTATGGATCCATCCGGTCTTTCATATCCCAAAAATTGTAATGATTTCCCATGCTTAGTCATTCCAAATCTCCTCTCCCACGCATACTTTCAACATTGTGAACATGCACATGATCGCCTTTTTCGATTGTTTGAGTCGCCCGTCCGATCACCTCACCATATTTGATCACAGAATCACCCTCTTCTATTTTTTCCAAAGCAAACTTATGGCCGAAAGGAATCGATTGTCTCACCTTCACTGTAATCTCGGATCCGCTTTTTACATGAACTGTACTGCCGGCTTCGATATCGGTGATCGAAGTGGCTACACTGTCCATCTTGTTGATCACAATAGCCTTGTTCATCGCTTTTCTCCGGATTTATCCTATTCGAAGAATTCCTTGAGCATCGCCCGACTGGGTGCTGCCATGACTTTCGGAATCGTCTGTACAACGAGTTCATAGGACTGGGGAAGCTTCTCCTTTAACTCAGCACCGTTCATGATATTATACTCCGCACGTGCCGGTCCAAATGACTCCCGCAGCTCCCATACCGCGTAGATAATCCAATACGCGTATTCCTGAATCAGCACCCTGTTATACTCCTCACTCACATCATCACCATACTGTTCCACGTCATAATATCCCTTGTCAATGGCCTCCTGAGTCACCTGATCCACCTTCGATGTGGTGGAAACACCCCATTCATTTGGGAATGTGTAGTGAAGTCCTACATCGGTCACATGGTGTAAGATGTGCTCAACGACCTCATTAACCTGACCCGGAACAGCTTCCATAATGATATCACAAATGCTGTTCTGACTCCTGGTATGTTCCCAATCCGCTCGGTCATCGGGAGCGAAATCGTGATCTTCGCCTAAAAAAAGTGGAATCGCGGT
>CAZYTI010000466.1:0-4436 GCA_964650065.1 uncultured bacterium | reverse complement strand
TGACCGATGACCAGATCATCGTTTCTGATGGTAAGATTCTTTGGACCTACAATAAACCTTCCCACCGGGTGCTCATCGATAAGCTGGGAAATTCTGATAACACGATACATCCAAGACAGATTCTCTTCCACTATCAGAAAGACTATGAGGCCCGCCTGATCGGGGAAGAGGACATGCTGGGCAAGCCTTGTTATTTACTGTTGTTTACCACCGACGCAGGCGATGTATTGATAACACAGATTCGTGTCTGGGTCGACAAGGAGGACTGGGTGCCGCGGAAGATTGAACAAACCGACCTGAACGAAAATCAAACGATCTTCCTCCTTAAGAAAATCGAAGTCGGTATTCCTTTTGACAAGGGACTTTTTAAGTTGGAGATTCCCGCAGGTGCCGATGTGGTCGATATGCGATAATAACCCCTCCCGATTTTCACCTCACTATTATTTTAGGAATCGGGATCGGCCGGAATGACCGAAAAAATGAATTCAAATGAGTATAGAAATATGACTCCGGAAGCGGATCTGAGAGAAAAGCGAGTTTCCCTGAGGGATCATCTCAGAGTGCTCAGCCGGGGCAGATGGATTATGGTCATCTCTTTCCTGGTCGTTGTGGCATCGACGGTCTATTTTACGCTCACCGCTCAATCGGTTTATGAAGCCTCGGCGTTGGTCATGCTGAAAGAAAAAGGCCGCATGCAGCAGCAGATCTTTGAAGTCTCCAGTCTCATGGAGCGGGAGACCATGATCAATAACCAGGTCGAGATTCTAAAAAGCCGGACGCTGGCCATGGATGTTATCCGCAGACTGCTGGAATCTCCCAATAGTGATTCTCTATGTATCTTGGGGAAGCCACCCAGGAATCAAAAATTTTCTGTTACAAGGTGGATGTCTTCATTGATAAAAAATGATAAAGAAGAAACACCTTTATTTGACGATCTGGTCGACAACTTTCGGGAAGGCGCTGTCTCGGTATCTCCCAAGCAGGATACGGATATGATCGAACTGAAAATCCGGGCCTTTTCTCCTTTCGAAGTTAGCTATGTGGCCAATACCTGGGTGGAAGCCTACCAGGATATGGACATCCGCGAGAGTCGGGGAGAGGTGTGCGAGGTTCGGAAGTTCCTGGAAGAGAAACTGACGGATGTCGATTCGGCCATGGTCGCGTCTGAAGAAATCCTGAAGGATTACAAAGAGACGCAGAATGTTTCAGAATTGGGGGCGGAGACTGAGCAGCTCATTCTACAGGTCGCCCAGTTTGAGGCACAGTATCAAACAGCAAGAACCGATTTGGAGGCCAACGAGAAGCGGTTGGTCCACCTCAAGGATCAGTTGGATGAAAGTCAAAAGGCCCTGGTCGAGGAAGCGACCAGTCTCTCCAGTCCGGTGATTCAAGAGCTGGAAAAACAGATGGCTCGGCTTATCGGCAGTAAAGCCATGTTGGATCAACAGGTGAAAGCTGCGGGATTCTCTTCCGAATATGGAAATACAAAAGAGTTGGAACAAAGAATAAAAGGGATACAGGATAAGATCAATGAAGAGCAGAAGAAAATGGTGGCCGGCGGAGGGTCGGCCATCAATCCGCTTCTCTTTTCTGAGGCGATTTTTACCAGTATATTGGAGATTGAGACCGAGAACAGATCCCTCAAGGCCAAGACGGATGCCTTATGGAAGATCGTTCAACAATACAATCGGTCTCTAAATACCCTCCCGGAGAAGAGCCTCATATTGGCCCGGTTGCAACGCGAGACCGCCGTCAATAACAATATCTATATGATGCTCCGGGAAAAATACGAAGAGAATCGGATTGCAGAGGCGGGTCAGATCGGATCTGTACGAATCGTGGATCGGGCCAGACCGCCAAAATACCCGGTGTCCCCCAAAAAACGGATGAACATCCTGTTGGGGATCATGATTGGTCTGGGTTTGGGTGTGGGGCTGACCTTCATTCGCGAGTATCTGGACACGTCCCTGAAATCCATCGAAGATGTTGAACGGTTGGGTTTTCCCGTTTTGGGATCTATCCCGGTGATTTCTCCCGAAAAGATGGGAAAAAACAGCCAGGCTGAAAATGGAGACAGTGAAATCAAACGCATAGAGGCCAGACTGATCACCCACCTGGCACCCAAATCACCCATTTCAGAGGCATACCGGACTCTGAGGACGAATATTCAATATTCAAAAAGCGATCGGTCCGTCAGAAGTGCATTGGTGACGAGTTCGGGTCCTGGCGAGGGGAAATCGACTTCGGTTGCCAACCTGGCCATCACATTCGCCCAGATGGGAACCAGAACTCTGTTGGTGGATACCGATCTTAGACGACCGGTGCTTCACGCCATTTTTGGGCAGTCCAGGGATGAAGGATTGACCAATATCCTCGTGGACAAAATTGCTTTTGAAACAGCAATCAAACCACTGGTTATAGAAAATTTGGATCTGGTGACATCGGGGACCCTGCCCCCCAATCCCTCGGAACTTCTTGCCTCGGCAGCCATGGATAAATTCTTGCAACAAGTCATGGCTCGGTATGGCATGGTTCTCTTTGACAGTCCACCCGTCATTCCTGTGACCGATGCGGCCGTCCTGGCCAGGAAATTAGATGGTGTGGTTCTGGTGGCCAAATCCGGCGGTACAGGACGCGAGGCCATCCAGCGAAGTCGAATTCTTCTCCATAATGTGAATGCTCACATCTTCGGTGTCCTGTTAAACGAAGTACACATCGACCACATGTATGGTGCTTACTATTATTATCACGATTACCACTATGGAAATGGGAAGCATAAGAAGAGACGAAGCCGAAAGGCTCAGGAGTCGAAGGAGAATTCCGATTATCAGTACCGGTTAAAATGAGTGGTTAGTAATTTGTTGTCTAGCGTACTTTGCGGTAAAATGAAAAGCGAACCGCAAGGGACGCAAAGAAGGCGCAAGGGGCGCAAAGAAAGAAAATTTAACTATTATTTATATGAAAGGAAAAAGTCAATCCTGTGATACCCGCAATTATTGAAACTTTACGACCTCGGCAGTGGACCAAGAATTTACTGCTCTTTGCCGGATTGATTTTTTCCAGAAACTTTTTCCAGGGTCCGTTGCTGATAAAGGCGACTGCCGGGTTTGTGCTTTTTTGCCTGCTCAGTGGCGCCGAATATTTAATCAATGATGTGGTGGACCGGGAGCATGATCGAAATCATCCGATAAAATCACGGCGTCCGCTGGCCTCCGGAAGATTAACCGTTTCGTGGGCCTTGACTGTCGCCATCGTTTTAGCCGTTGTGGGATTGGCCGGATCCTTTCTGTTGAGCAGACCGTTTGGCTGGCTCGCAGCGGTTTATTTTGCGCTCATGTTAGGATATACTTATATTCTCAAGCATGTCGTTATTCTTGACATCATTGTCATAGCATTGGGATTTGTCTTGAGGGCGGTGGCAGGTGCGGTATTGATCGATGTACTGGTCTCATCGTGGCTGTTGATATGTACAATATTCCTGGCCCTCTTTCTTGGCTTGTGCAAGAGGAGGCATGAGTTGATTTTATTGGGAGAAGGGGCCGGAACCCATCGGAAAGTTTTAGGTGAATACAGCCCCTACCTATTGGATCAGATGGTCTCGGTGGTCACGGCCTCGACCGTTATGGCCTATGCGCTGTACACGACCTCGGCCGAAACTGTCGAAAAATTCGGCTCGAGGAATCTCATTTTTACCCTCCCATTTGTACTGTACGGGATTTTCAGATATCTCTATCTCGTTCATAAAAAAAATCTGGGAGGCAATCCGGAACAAATTTTTATCAGTGACAGGCCGATGATTTTCAACATCCTATTGTATTTGTTAACGACCGGTCTTATCTTGTATCGGGGGGGGAAGTAAGGGAAAAGGATAAAGGAAAAAGTTAAAAGGAAAAAGGGAAAAGGTAACTGTTTAGGTTGGAAAATTCAGCGTTCAGCGTTCAAGGTTCATAGGTTTTCAACATATATAACTGTGAATTGATAGCGATAAATCAGAAATTTGAGAATAATCTGTATGGTTTTAACCCTGAACTGGGAACCTTTGAACTTTGAACCTGAGTAGTTACGGAAAAAGTTAAAAGGAAAATGTTAAAGGAACTGTTTACCGGATGAAGGGTTATGAATATAAAAATGAATAATGATATCAAATCCGTAATGCATTGGTACGCCATTTATACGCGATCGCGGCATGAAAAAAAAGTCGAAGACCAGCTGAACGAAAAGGGAATCGATTCATATCTTCCGGTGAGAAGCGTTTTACGGCAGTGGAGTGACCGCAGGAAATGGGTCGAGGAACCCCTCTTTCGATGTTATGTGTTTGTTCATGCGAATGCAAAGGATCGTCTGCGGGCTCTCCAAACCTATGGTTCCGTCCGGATCGTGTCATTCAGCGGCAGACCCGCTATCGTCCGGGATGAAGAAATAGAAAACATACGACG
>CAZYTI010000465.1:2241-4441 GCA_964650065.1 uncultured bacterium | reverse complement strand
ATTTTCGACTGGGCTATAAGAGCACCCCCCCAAAAAATCACCACGACCATTGTTATGAAGATCACAATGGCGTTTTTTTTCCCCAACACATCATCCTCCTTTACCTTTTTGACTCGACTAAAAAAGTGAAAGGCACCTCATCAATGAAAGAAAAATGATCGATTAATGCAACATCGGTTCGATGAAAATTTATTTGTTCTCGGCTGTTTTGGGCTTAATCTCGATACCCAGTTCTTTCATGATTTTTTCTGTCAGGTCATATTCTTCTTTTGCATCCAGAAGATTGAGGGCGTCCATAACAAAATCACACCCCTCGGCAGTGCTGACCTTCTTGATGGCCGCATCGATCTCAGCATATACGGGCTGCAACAACTCCTCCCTCCGCCTTCCCAATTCCTGCTCCTTGTCCTGGGTCGAATTTTGTATGCGAAGGTACATGTCCTGAAGCTCTTGCTGTTTCTGCCGTTTTTTCTCTTCGCTCAACAGAAGGCTCTGCTGTTCCAGGGACTGCTGGGCCGTCATAAAGTCCTGCTCCATATTCTGGAGTTCCTGGAGCGCGGCCGTCCGTTCTTCTTCGAATCTTTTCTGTGTGTCTATGGCCAATTGAAATGTGGCGAAGATGCGTTGGGAATCCACATACCCGAACTTAACTTGGGCCGATACCACTGTTGGGCCCACACTTGTTAATAAAATCATTAATACAATGAAAAAGCATAATCGTTTTGTAGTCACGACGTCCTCCCTAATAATTGATTCCATTGAATTGTTAGAATGTCAAATTTCAAAGCTCAAATGTCCAATGAAATCCAAATGACAAATGACAAAATCTGGTTTATTTTATGCATTTGGATTTGGGAATTTATTTGACATTTGCCTGCCCGCCATTGTTACTAATTTCTCACTATTCGTGAAAACCTGGCAGGCGGGGATTTTGAAATTTGGCATTGAACCGATTTGTTTTTTGCGATATAAATCTCCTAAACTAAACAACATTCAGTTTGTTTATAAAACACAAAGAATTGACCTAAAACCCTTTTCCAAAAACAAACTGGGGTTTCCATTTACCATATCTGCGACCGAAATCATCGAAATAATCGAATCCGTATGCATAGTCAAAACCGATAATACCAACCATGGGCATGAATATACGTGCCCCAACACCAACGGATCGTCTGAGATCAAAAGGATCGGTGTTTTCCAGGTCTATCCATGTATTTCCCGCTTCAGCGAATATGAGTCCAAACATGGTGGGGTTGTCAATGATGGGAAAACGAAGCTCTACCGTGGTCTGCAGCATGGTTCTGCCACCTTCATAATAATATCTACCCCCGGCCAAGGGATCGTCATACCCCCTGAGAGGAATGGCCCGGGAGAGTCCGCTTCCACCCATGAAGAAATATTCCAAATATGGGATTCGTCCGGCTCCCGTAAGTTTCCCCATAAAACCTGCCTGGGATCTGACCAGCAGGATGAGTTTCTGAGCGAATGAAGGCAGAAAAAATTCAGCGCTAAAGACATGTTTATGATACCCAACATTTCCCCCTAACGGTCCACCCGCAATTTCGGTGGACAGACTGACCCGGGATCCCCGGGTGGGAAATTGAGGATGGTCTAAACTGTTTCTGGAAATAATTTGGGTAACACCGCTGGAAGTGAGGGGCCATTGTTCGTTCACAATATTATTGGGATTCAATTCGATATAGTACTCACTGAAATCACCCAATTCTGTTTCGTCGAGGCGATAAATCCAGTCTCCCCGAAAGTAATTATCCGGCCACATCAACCGTCGACCAAACCGGAGAGAGACACCTCGACTCCTCTGGCTGTAACCGATATAAAAGGGATCCCGCTTGGTATCATAGATACTGATCCCAATCAGGGTCGGTGTACTTAAAAACCAAGGCTCGGTAAATCCCAAATTGATGGATCGATAAAAACGGCCAAAATTCCAATTCAATGAAAGCTGCTGACCGTTTCCGAAAAGATTGTTCATGCCGAGCCCAACGCTGCCGATGAGACGGTCAAGCTCGCTCCAACCGGCCGAGAGATTGGCCGTATCCGTCGATCTCTCCTCTACCACGAAAGAGAGATCCATTTCTTGTTCATCGACGGGAACCACATCGGGTATCACGTTGGAAAAATAATTCAAAACCATCAATTCCCGATGACTTCGCATCAGAAGTTCTTTGCTGAATACGTC
>CAZYTI010000465.1:0-2231 GCA_964650065.1 uncultured bacterium | reverse complement strand
CCCCCGGCCGGATTCTCAACTCTCGACGTATCACCCGATCTTTGGTCCGCGTATTTCCGGAGATTTGTATGCTCCGGATTTTCACCGGCTCCCCTTCATTGATGAGGAAATGCACATCTAAAGTGTCTTCCCCCCGGAGCATTTCTTTCGGATTGATTTGAGCATAGATATGTCCATAATCGTAATAGATGCCATTGATCTTTTCCAGGATCGATTTGTCATAATCCTCCTGACTAAAAACATCACCCTCACCAAATTCCAGCAGAGCTGCCAGCTGTTCCGCCGGGAACATTTCGTTGCCTTCCCATGTGATTTTTCCGACGTAATAACACCGTCCTTCTCGCACCCAGACGTCGATGAACATTTCTTCCCTGCCCGCATCGTAATAGAGAGAATCTTTTAATATTTCGGCATCCCGATAACCGTTATTTCTATAATAGGTGAGTATGTTTTCTTTGTCCTCGGCATATTTTGCCCGATCAAAATCGGCCCCGCGCCACCATCGGTCTTCCTTGGTCTCTTTCAATTGTTTCCGGAGTTTTTTATCTTCGAATACAGTGTTACCGAAAAAACGAATTTGCTTAATTTGAACCTTTTTCCCTTCTTCGATTGTAAACGAAAGAACGGCGCGACCTTCTTTTTCCGATTCATAGATGTTCGTTTGAATATCGGCCAGTGTATAGCCTTTTTCACCATACATTTTTAGCAGACGTTTTTTTGCTTTTGTAATCTGGCTGGGATTGAGGATCTGCCCCCGGAAAAATCCCACTTCTTTTTCTAAATCTTTTTCCTTGAGCTTTTTATTGCCCTCTATCACCATGCGTTCCAGTTTGGGAAATTCCTCAACTTGAATCGTGATGAAAAAACCCGCAGAGGTCTTTCGATCGAGAATTATCTGAATGTCCGAAAAAATGCCCAACGCCCAGAGCTGCTTTACAGCCTGTTGAATTTCCTCGGGCCACTGAGCATCTTGACCTTCTCTGAGGCCGGAACTCATTTTCACCACAACAGCATCGGACGTTTTATTACCTGTCACCGTGATCCCGAGTATTTTCACCTGTTGACTCTGCTGCCCAAAAACAGCAACAGACCACATAAAAATGAAAAGGAGCACTACCGTTCTCAAAGGGCGATTGATTAATTTCATCTTAACAACATGCCTCCAAAATAATCCTATAACATACAAAACTTTTTATACTTTGTAAAGGGGAATTTAGGCACCCCAATCTACTTGATTACCCGATTCACTCTTCCTGAATTTTGTCGAATCTTATCCCAAATAACTCAATCCAATTATATTTTTCCATTACACAATACCAAAAACCACTATAATTCTTAGAAAGGAAAAACATGTCTCAACCATATCCTTTTATCCTCCCGTCTGTCCGAGAGGAGCTGACTGTCATAAGTATACTCCATCTGCATAAAAAGATCCGGACGAATGGTATATTCCAGGGAAAAGGCATGTCTAAAGCCGAGTCCGTGTGTATGATAATGCAAACCCATTCCCTGTTGAACTTGCCCGGAGTAAATAATGAAAAGTCCGGGTGCAAGATATTTACCCAAAGTGAGTTTGGAACTACGGAGAAGAAATTTGGGATCGAAGCCCGTATTATTCGTGGCCGATCGCATTTGTACAAGATTTCGTGTAAGCATCGACGAGAATCGAACCACGTCCAAACCCAGATAACGACGAATTCCCCTTTCCAATGGTCTGAAAATAGGCCTGAATACGACGTTCTCAACCTGCGTACCCAGGGCATCATAAGCCCGATCCTTCAGGTTCTCGGATGAATAACCCATCGCGGCAAACAGATCCGCTTGGGTTCTACCCAGATTTGGATTGTCCGAATAGAACCTGAACTGAACTTGACCCCAGGGACCACCTTCATTCTCAAAGCCACTAATATCGTCTGCTTTTGTCAAGGAAAGCCAGACTGTTGACGGCATCCCCATTGAATCAATCACCGTGGTGAAGGCCCGTCCGGAAATAATCGGATCCGTAGAACCCCTGGGATAATCAAAAGAAATTCGTTCCGGTTTAAAATAGTGATCCAGTACCTCTACAGAGCCCTCCCTGGAAACAAGATTCCCCCACACATCCAAATCATTGTCCTCAATGATACCCGCCAAGCGAATTTCCCCGGTCCCATTTTGGAGTAACAAATCCAGATACACATTCCCAAGGGGACTTTCAATGTTTCGAACGTAGTGTACATCCTTCTCCGGTA
>CAZYTI010000464.1:0-4448 GCA_964650065.1 uncultured bacterium | reverse complement strand
GGGAGTGCCTACAAACGCTTCCGGGGCATAAACGGAGGGTGACATCCGTCGCCTGGAACCCATCTGGCACGCGGATCGCGTCAGGGTCTTTTGATGGGACCCTTCGCGTCTGGGACGCTGCCACGGGAGAATACGTGCAAGTGCTGGAGAGGCATGAAGACATGGTGTTCTCCGTCGCCTGGAATCCGTCTGGCACGCGGATCGTGTCGGGATCGGGGGATAAGACCCTTCGCGTCTGGGAGAGCCGCTTGGAGGAAGCCCTCCCGATGTGGCGGGCTTCTGCAAGCCGCCGTAGGGTCCATACGCTCTATCAAGAACACATCTTCCTCCCGCCCGTTCTCACAGCGCTCCGGGCCGATCCCGGCCTTTCCCCGAAAGACCGCCAAACCGCCCTCCGCATGGCAAACGCCCGCGGCAACCCCTCCGCTTCCGAACTCAATTCGATGGCATGGCCTCTCGTGGACCCGGATCGCAAGGACAAGACCACCGACGCGGCGTACGGCCTCCGGCTCGCGCGCGCGGCCGTGAAGCTTGCACCCGGGGATAGCATGATCCGCGACACCCTCGCCTGGGCCCTCTTTGCCAACAGCCTCTACGATAAAGCGATCGCAGCATCCGAAAGGGCGCTCGAGCTGGCTCCCGATGACGAGAAGGAGGAGTACCGGGGTTTCCTCGAGAAACTGCGCACCATGGTCGAAGAGGCCCGGGCCGCCAATGCTCCGGCAAATCCCGGTTCCGGCTAAGGCTACCCCCCGCTTTTCTTCCTTCCGCCCGTCCTGTTCCTGCTCTCTTTATGACGTTCCGTCAAATTAAGCTAAAAAAACACACCTGTGCCGCCTCATCAAAAACAGCCGTTTATATTTGCTGCAATCTATTCAGAAACAACACGTTTCGGAAACAGGCATGACATGCACACCGACGGTACTTATCGCTGAAAACTAAAAAATCACGCTTAAAGAGTTCGGTTTGATCCTGTTTCCCTATTAATACTGTTAGAGCGTAGAGATTTTTTAACCGGCAAAGGCAATATGCGAATTAAAGGAGTCATGCCTTGAGGCATGTTATCAATTTTAACGTCAAGGTATTTCAACGTACCTCAAGGCATTCACATTTTTTCACATACAAGAGGAGCAGACTGATGAAGATTAAAGTTGTTTTATTTGTAGTTCTTTTTGTTGGATTCTCCCTTTGTTTCTCTGGACCCAAAGCATTCGGACAACAGCCAGAAAAGGTTTTATCATTTCAAGGCAAGCTGCTTGATAGTGATGGCATCTGTCTTCAAGCGGGATCGACGATACAAATTACATTCAGAATTTATGAGTCTCCCACTTGTCCCATAAATGATAAAAAGTGGGAAGAAACAGATGATGTCTATATTTCGGAAGGAGGGCTGTATTCGACGATTCTCGGAAATGATAAATCTTTGGATAGTCTCGATTTCAGCAAGGATTACTGGCTGGGGTTACAGGTTGACGTAGATCCTGATGAACTCGATCCTCGATATAGACTTACATTTTCTCCGTATTCCATCAAGGCAATAATCGCGGAAAAGGCTGAAGATGCGGATACAATCGATGGTATCGAGGTCAGCGTTTCTCCTGAGAAAGATAAACTCCTTCCTCTCGATGATAATGCAAAATACCCAGCCGATGTATTACCGGATATTGATGCAGAGACAGTCGACGGTTTCCATGCTTCGGACACTCCGACAGCCGGATATCTGTTTCCGCTCGGAAAAGATAAAAAGTTCCCGCCGGAGGTACTTAATGGTTCAGGTTCAGGCATTTCTGATATTAATCCAGAGCTACCTCTATGGGGTAACTTAAATGGTAGCGTATATGAAATTTACTGCGATTTGTACACTACCGATCCACTCAGTGGAACTGGAACCTCATCGGATCCACTAGATATATCTAAGGCAAGTTCGAGCTTAAACGGTTTCTTGTCATTTACCGATTGGATTAAATTTAATGGAAAAGCGGATGGTGAGCATAATCATAATTCGGATTACAGTAAACTTGGCCATCAACATCCCGGCAGCGATATTACCTCACAAGTAGAGGATGCAGCGGAATGGGCGGGTCATAGCTGGGGGGCTAAAGTGCCGGCAGCTTTGAATGCTGATCACGCCGATAATGCGGACTATTCCTCGAACGCAGACAAATTGGACGGCTACGATAAGTCAGATTTAGATTCGGAGTATGTTAACGAATCTGGAGACCATATGTTTTCAAATGATTCGAATTACGTTTTGAAGGTTGAAAATGGAGGGACTTATAATGGGAATGCGATAAACGCATGGAGCGGAGGTAATGGATATGGTATATATTCGTTCAGCCAAAATGGAGTAGGAATATATGGTTACGGCTTAGAAAATAGCGGCGTTAAAGGTTTTAGTAAAAATTCGAGAGGTGGGTATTTCAATTCCATGGAAGCTGACGGTCTCTACGGTCTTACGAGTGATGGTGATAGCTGTGGTGTTTTTGGCGAAAACAATACTTCCTCTGGTAATTATGGCCCTGCTGGAGTTCGAGGGCAGTGTGATTATTCCGGAGGTTATGGGGTCAAGGGAATTAGCGAAAATGGTACCGGTGCCTATTTCGAGACGTACAACAGCAACAATTATGGAGCCGCAGTTTATGGAAATAGTCTGAATACCAAAGGACTTCTTGTGCAGGGTTATATAAATTGTTATGGTGACATTTATAAAAATGGATATAATTGTTATTTTGTAAGACCCTACTTGAAAGACAACTCCAAAATAATTTTGTATGGTTGCTTGGAAGGTCCAGAATGTGGTAATTATATTCGGGGTAAATCTGTATTAGATAATGGTGAAGTAATAATAGAACTCCCGGATCATTTTGGAATGGTAACAGCCGAAATTGATTTAACTGTTCAATTGACACCATTTGGAGGATACGCACAGCTTTATGTTGATGAAATAAGTACAAATAAACTGGTTGTAAGAAGAGAGCCTGGATATCCAGATGTAGAGTTCTTTTATACGATAACAGGCATTAGAAAAGGAGAAGAGGATCATAAGGTTATATGTAACGGGGATTTTCTTAATAAACCAAAACGTGTGTCTACTATAAATACAAATAATCAATAAATATAGTAATAAACAATTAAAGAAACAATGTTCCGATTATGATAAATCATTATAAGGAATCGAGGTTTATAACAATGAAAAAGAGCAATAAAGTCTACTTAACAACACTACTTATTGTAATAATACCATTTGGATTGTCTTTTTCACAATCTAATCCACCATCCAAAAGTTCACAATACATGAACGCAACTGCTGTGGTCGATTATGGTGGCGGGGAATCTAGCTCGACTAAGTACATCAATCTGGGATCAATTAATGATTACAGAATACACCATCCTGAGTACTCGCCTAGCTCAAGCTCGAATTATATCAACTACTCTCCATCAGATTATTGGCAGCTTGATGCATGTGCACAGATGATTGAGATTACAAATGAACCTGCAAAAGTTATTGGAATAGGCCAAAGTACAAATGTTGAGTGGGTAGTTAAGTCGACAATGGGACGTTTGTCATTCAACTACGCGCTAACAGCATATGGAGATAATTCACATCTGGAAGGAGATGATGCCGGTGAAGTGCTATACAGTGGTGTATGCAGCGAGGGAGTACCGATTGAAAAGACTATACTTGATGGGGTAAACGGCGTCGATTTGATTGACAATGAAATGACCACAATCTTTATAAAGGTAGATTTTAACGACGATAACGTGGCGGAAGTGTTTTTACCTTTCGTCATTTCAAACGACCAAAAAGCCCCTGAAACGGATTTGAAGACTGTGACCATAGAAGGTTGGATTACCGGTGATAACGATCTCATAGAAGTTACCGCAAACGACATCAAAGCAAAAATAGATGATAACAATAAATACCAGGTAGAAGTTCCTATAAACCCTGGAGACAATAAAATCACCATCAAAGCACGTCACTTGAATACTGGCAATACAGTAAAAAAGGTAATTAAAATAAAAGACAAGTAGTTGAAAGGATCGGTAAAAAATGAAAAAGATAAAACAAATAATGTTGATACTGTTTATCGGAAGTATAGTACCTAATTGTGGAGGCGGGGGTGGGGGCGGTGGGGGTCCCGGTTACGACACGTCTCTAGGTTTTGATATAACTTCTCTGACGATTAGTGGAGAAGCAGAAGATAGTCTTTGTAACATCGTGGAGGTGAAAATTGATGGAGAGGAGTGGCATCCAGACAATCAATATTTTATATTCGAGGATGTTACCGTGTTTATAGAGCAAAAACCGAATGAGATATTCTCTTTCGATATAACAGCGAAAGATGAAGTTGGTAACGAGTCAAAAAAAGTAATCACTGTTCCATAGAAAAAGCTTGATTTTCTCGTAAAAACCCCCCTTATCAAATTGAAAATTCTCACCAGTTTTG
>CAZYTI010000463.1:0-4449 GCA_964650065.1 uncultured bacterium | reverse complement strand
AGCGTGCGCGGCGGGGAGAAGATCACGGGCTATCCGCTCGGTCTCGGAGATACGGGGGACACCATCGTGGGGATCGCGACAATCGGGGCGATCCTGTGGCTTCTGGCCCTGACAGCCAGGCGCGGACGCTCGTAGTAGTCAGCCAAGCGTCGGACCACCTGTAGCTGTCAAGCCAGCATCGGACATACTCGAAATGGCGGAATTACTTCAATTCAGCCATCATGTTGGCTGCTAAATACGCTATAGCCTTCAATTCTCCGTCTCAGAGCTTTAAAAGAACTCTTGGGCAAGGTATCTTCGAGCAATTCCATAACTCGCTTATAGTCACATAATTGCGCCAGAAGATGCCGTCTTTATTGAACCTTCAAACTCGCTGGACCACGACAGGGACTCGAACTCTGTCGGAACTCGCTGGACCAGCAAAGGCTGAGTCTACTTCTCCTCCTTACCTTCCAGCACGAGGTCTACAATTCCAGGAGCGCTTACGCTAAAGGAATTCGAACCGGATGATCTTCCCCAGCGTGCCTCGATGGAGTAGTTTTCCGCGGCCAGAAAACCGAGTGGGTAAACGTTTGCCTCCTGATCACCGGAACGGCTGCCGCCCCTGAATCCGCCCCCCATCATCGGCAGGTTGAGGCGCCGATCCTGTGAGTCCCTGAGCGTGAGGCGGGCATTTGTGACAGGCTGATTCCTTGCATCCGTCAACCGGACTGAAACTTCGTGACCGGTTTCCAACATGATGCTAGCCTCGTTGAACTGGCCGGCTCGGTGTACCTTCGAATAAATACGTCTGCCTTATGAAGCAAGCACTTACGCTAGCCTTCAACAAATGATCTCTTCTTGATATCGTCCTCTGATGATCAACACACTCATGCTCATTTGGAACTGCAGGTTCATTCTGTCTTATGCCCTGACGTTTATCAGTGCTCTATTATCCCCAAGAGCACGCTTGGCTGCAAGACTTCTCGCCTCCGAAAGCCAGTTGGCCGTTCTAAAGCACCGTATCAACGAGAAGAAAGATCCAAGGCCAAGGTTTACTCCCGCCTTCCGCTTCCTCTGGGCTCTTCTCTATCGCTTCTGGCCGGACTGGCGAAAAGCCTCTCATCTGATGCAACCTGACACCGTTGTGAAATGGCATCGCCTGGGCTTCCGGCTCTTCTGGCGGTGGAAGTCAAGAAAACGCGGACGACCGCCCGTTGACGAAGAAATGCAAAAACTCATTCGTCAATTAAGCCGCGAAAACCGACTGTGGACTGCCGAGAGAATCCACGACCACCTCGTCCTGCTTGGTTTTGATCCCCCACATCCTGACACGATTCGAAAGTACATGATCAAGCCCGACTGTCCACGGAAGTCCTCACAGACTTGGCTGACCTTCCTTCGGAATCATCTGAACGAAAGCTGGGCCATCGACTTCTGCACCGTCCCCACAGCGACTTTCAACATCCTCTATGTCTTCGTAGTTCTCGAGCACGGCCGACGACGGATACTCCACTTCAACGTAACGCGATTCCCAACCTTGAACTGGGTCATCCGACAATTGCGAGAGGCTATGCCATATGAGCTACAGCCGAGATTCATGTTCCGCGACAACGATGGAATCTTTGGCCATGGAGTCACGGTTTTTCTGAAAAACTGCGGCATCGACGAGATACGCACTGCCTATCGAAGTCCGTGGCAGAATCCATTCGTGGAACGCTTCTTCGGTACGCTGCGGCGGGAGTTGCTGAACCACATCATTCCTTTCAATGATCGGCATCTTTTCCGGCTCATCGAGGAGTTCATCGAGGAATACTACCACTCTGAGCGGCCGCATCAGGGACTCGCAGGCGATACACCAATCCCCCACCGGGTACATGCTCCGCCGTCCTCAAATAAGCTTGTTTCGATTCCCATCCTCGGTGGGCTGCACCACAAGTACCGGCGAGTGGCTGCATAATTCATTTAACACGGTAAAGAACCAAAGAAAACAGCAGGAGTACTTTAGGCAGGTCCGTCATTTCATCGGCTACCATTCATTCCAAGCAATTCAAAGAGCGGGAAACGGGCCGAACTGGTTGGATTCAGGAGGCGGATGTATTTATTCGGAGGGACAGGCCTTTACTCTACTTCCAGCACATGCAGATTCGTTAGAACCGTATCAGAGCCGCCGAGCGGGCCAATCAACGATTGAATATTGTATTCATCTCCAGGGACCCACCAGGAAGGAACCATGCCCGTATAATTGAACACCCCGTTCGATGGAACGCCTCCCAGAACAAACTCATATATCGGCTGGACAAGATACAGTTCCCCGTAGGGCGTAATCTGAGGATTCTTTTGAGCATTCGGGGCCACCAAGAGTCGCACGGGTGATGTGCCCGGCATTCCGATAACTCTGACATCGATGTTTCCACCAGGAACGACATCGCCCATGTGGTAAAGATGGTGGTAATACTCGTCAGCTCCGATGTCCGGCCTGCCGCCGGTACCACGGGGGTCGCCTTCAAAATCTTCGGCAGGAAGATAGCTGTGATTGTATCCTTTGTTAATACAAGGAGAGTTGAAAGTCAGGTGAAAGTCCTCGTTGGCCTGGTCAACGAAAAGCGGGTCCGCGTCAATCATGCCGGGACCCCAGTTGAGAATTTCGCCGGGATCGACAAGAACAGAGCTCTGTCCTCCCTTTAGATCAGAAAAAGCAATGGTCAAGGTTGAAGGACCCCAGTAGTACGCATCTGCTATCCATATTTCCGGTCCCTTAGGTGCGTCATTATTCCATAAGATAGTATTCACAACATTCGCAGATGATTCTAGTGTGCAGCTAACTCCACCTCCACCACCATCCGACCAATTATTAACGATGGTATTGTTTGTAATTGTTGGACATGCATAATAGACGGACGCGATTCCGCCTCCGTAACAATATGAATGACCACCCAATACCGAATTATTTATAATTATATTGTTCTCTATAACAACACGGGAATAATAATCACAAGTTATACCACCTCCTCCGGTTAACGCGGTATTTCCACATATTTTATTGTTTTTTATAATTGATGTTGGATGAGCAGCATATATATAAATACCACCTCCCCCATAGTTCGCATTATTATTTGAGATTATATTATTCATGATATTTGAAGAACCGTACGAACAACATATCCCCCCTCCATAAAATGCCGTATTATTGATTATTGAATTATTTACTATAGTAAGCGAAGAATTACTGTGTGCTATTCCACCTCCCGAAAAAGCTGAATTATCTGTAATTATATTATCGATAATAATAGAGGATGATAAATTGAATAAAATACCACCTCCATATCCCCTGCCATAGCCACCTGTTGCTGAGTTTCGTATTATAATGTTATTAGAGATTAGTGGGGAAGAACCATTACCACAGTATATCCCGGCTCCATCATAATCATTCCAAGGGAGCGGTCTTAACCTCCCAGTGCCATTTGTAATCGTGAAACCTTCCAAAATTGTGTTAGGACTTTCTCCATTTATAAAGGTGACAACGCTTCCATAGTCAGGATTAGATGGTTTTCCGCCGTCGATAATCGTTACTTCCGGCCCCCGTTCACTTTTCAGGGTTATTTCTTTCCCAAGGAAATCGATGTTCTCCACATAGGTTCCCGGTCGGACGATAACTGTATCCCCATCCGATGTGGCATTGATAGCATTTTGAATTTTTTGAAAATGATCTGGCACATAAACAGTAATTGATTGAGCTACCCCGATAGCAGACATATAGGCAATGAAAACAAAGATGATTTTTCTATTATTTAGATAATTACTCATCCGGGTTATTGCTCTCCATATTCCTCACTTTAATAGTTCTATTAAATCCCCCCCCCAAACACTCTTAATATATCATAACATCAACCCTTATGTATCTTAAATAAACGTTAAAAAATATCCACAGAACAGTCGTTAGTCTTTATATATAAGAGGTTAATACTCAATCATTGCTTTAGCTTATTTTAATATTTTCCTTTTCTCATAATCTATATATGTATTTTACTTACCCCTACTAATATCATCGTTTATTGTTATATGGCAATGGGTTACAATAATTAATCGGTTGGGGAGGAAACCAAGAGGCTTCCTCCCTTTACTTTTTCTGGTTTAGAGATAAAGGTTTGGCCCTATGCTAAGCACTATGGTACGTATTCGTCCCATCCAATATCAGGATACTGAATTCCTGGTGGTGGCGACCAAGATCTAACATCACCCTCAAAATCAAATGGCGGTAAATATGGATGCAATCTATTGCCTTCATCTCTAATCAGCGAACCAGACGACAGATGATATAAACCATCATCTTGGACATAGTTGGGATCAATATCTTCATTTTCGTCTCCTGGAAGGCCATAGTCCCCTCTTACGTCACAATATGTCACATCGGGTGTTGCATAACCATCATCTTCAATCTCAGTTTGAGCACCTCCATCTCCATATTTA
>CAZYTI010000462.1:0-4450 GCA_964650065.1 uncultured bacterium | reverse complement strand
ACAATCGCTGTTAAACAATTGACGTTAAATGTTGTGAAGAACACGTCAAGTATACTGATCCTAATCGGGATCACCCTTTTCACGGGCATTATGGCCGGTGGTTATCCGGCCTTGATGCTCTCGTCCTTCAAACCTGTCATGACATTGAAGGGCAAGTTGCAATCAAAATCAGGCGGCTTAAAGTTCAGGCGGGTATTGGTGGTGGGGCAATTTACAGCCACCATTGTACTGATTATTGCCTCCATCATCATGATGCGACAACTTCATTATATGAAGAGCAGAGATCTAGGGCTGGTAAAAGACCACGTGGTTGTCATTCCCTTAAATAATGAGTTGAGGCAAAGCTACCCAATGTTCAAGAGTGAAATCAGTCAAAATCCTCAAATTATCCATGTGACATCAGGATGGAACAATCCGACGGATATCAATCATTTTAATATGGTCAGTTGGGAAGGCCGGAATCCTGAAGAAACTGTTTGGATGAGAGATCAATCGGTCGATTATGATTATTTCAAGACCTTCCAAATGCAAATTGCCGAAGGCCGAAGTTTTTCAGAAGACTTACCGACGGACCTGGAAAATTATATTTTGAATGAGGAAGCGGCCAAGGTGACGGGCCTGGAATCTCCGTTGGGTAAAACGTTTTCCGCATGGGGTTTTGAAGGCCGGATCCCTGATTGCCGAAATCCCGATGCTTCGGGGTGGACTCGCTGCGGTATGAATGAAACAAGGTGAAATGCAACTTTTTATATATTTTCCTGTATACTCATATGAGTTCAATTTGCACACAAATAGGGGAATCGTCATGGTTTTGTTGACACGTGCTGAAGAGATCGTGCTTCTTGCAGTTTATAAACTGAAAGACAACGCCTATGGAGTGACGATCCGTGAGCAAGTCAAGGCCGATATTGGCCGGTACTGGGCCTTTGGGGTGATTTATAAAACGCTCAAGAAAATGCAGGCGAAAGGATATATGGATAAAATTACCGGCGAGCCACTATCCCAGCGTGGAGGTAGGAGTAGGTATTTCTATCGGATCACAGATCGAGGTTTACAGGCTCTGGATGAAATCGCGAACGTCCACGCATCCCTGTGGGAAGGTGTGCGATTATCGCTGGAGAAATAATCGATGGGGCGATATCATCGTTGGGATTTAGGGCATAGGGTTCTCAATCTGATTTTACGAGGACTTCTCAGTTCAGAAGAATATCATGAATTCAAAGACGATATCGATGAAGTCTATCGGGACATCGTTGAAATGGAGGCACGATGGCGTGCAGATGTCTGGTATGCTTGCCGCATCCTGGAATCACTGCCCAGTGCCATCATTGGTTTTGTTACCTGGAGGTGGATGATGTTTGCCAATTATTTCAAAATCGCTTTGAGGAATATTCAGCGTCAGAAGGGATATGCGTTTATCAACATCGTAGGGCTGGCTGTGGGTATGGCCTGTCTGATTCTGATTCTGCTTTATGTGAATTATGAATTCAGTTATGAAAGTCACAATCCCAATGCCGACCGGATTTACCGCATCTATGTGGAGCATATGGAATCCGATGAAGTGTATCGCGTCTCCAGCACACCGGTTCCTCTGGTCGAAGCCCTACATGAGGATATTCCCGCTATTGAAGATTTTAGCCGATTTGATGCACTCCCCAGGCTTGTGGCGATCTACAAAGATAAACGGTTTGTGGAAACAGACATCGCGGCCGCCGATCCGGGCATCTTCGATATTTTTGGAATTCAACTGCTGTCCGGGGATAAGGGAACAGCGTTGCAGGACGTATATTCAATCGTCATCACCGAGAATATTGCGGATAAGTATTTTGGGGATGCAGATCCCATGGGAAAGACGCTCGTTTTTGACGGCTCCCTCTCCATGATGGTTCGGGGGGTGATGCAAAATCATCCGCCCAATACTAATTTCGATCCGGATATCTTGCTCTCGTACAGTACGATTGAAGAAGTGTACGGCAGGGGCTATACGACGAATTGGCTTAGCCAAGTGCTTCAGTCATACATCCTGGTTCCAGAGAATCATTCCGTAGAGGCGTTGGAAGAAAATATCGAAGCATCCTTCAGCAAATACAGAGCCAATGAGAATGATGTACGCAGGCTTAAAATTGAACGCCTCAGCCGGATGCATCTCTATTCCATTTTCGGTAATCAAGACATCCATACCATCACCATATTTATCGGCGTGGGTATCCTCATCATACTTACGGCATGTATCAACTTCATGAATCTGGCGACGGCACGGTCGGCCAAGCGCGCCAGGGAAGTCGGTATGCGTAAGGTGGCCGGTGCTCAGAGGAAGCAGATCATCGGGCAATTCCTGGGAGAAAGCTTCGTGTATGCACTCCTGTCGCTGATTCTGGGTATTCTGCTGGCCGCAGTAGCGATTCCTCTTCTGCGAAATATCACCGGGCAGGCGCTTCATTTTTCACAGATGGGTCAATATTCAATAGTTATGAGCCTGATGGGTGCACTCGTTCTTGTGGGCTTTGTGTCCGGCAGTTATCCTTCACTGTATCTATCTGCATTCCGGCCCGTCAGTGTGCTCAAGGTATCTTTTGGTGCCGGAAAAAGCGGAACGCTATTCCGAAAAATTCTGGTGGTTTCGCAATTCAGCGTTTCCATTATGCTGATCATTTGTACTTTTCTCTTTACCCGCCAAATTGATTACATGATCAACATGCCCTTGGGATTTAAACAGGATCAGATCGTCGTGATTCGGAATCCAGGGCGGGGAAGTATCGAGCCGTTTAAGCGGATGTTGGCAGGCGATTCCCGTATTGTGAGTACATGCGGTTCAATTCTGCTCCCCCACAGTATTGGGATGTACAACGAAGTGACCTGGGAGGGCGCAGAAAATGATGAGACCATTGCCATCATCCATAACACAGTAGATTACGAATTTTTAGAAACCTATGAGATTCCGCTCATTACCGGACGAAATTTTTCCAGGGATTTTCAAACCGATATTAGAGGCGGGAGTCAAGATGACCAGAATGCCGGTGCTCTGCTGCTCAACGAAACGGCCGTGGAACGTTTCGGATGGGATGATCCAGTTGGGAAAAAGGTCATTCAGACTTTTGGTGAACGCCGAATTGTGTTCACCGTCATCGGCGTTTTAAAAGATTTTCATTTTTCTTCCCTCCGGAATCCCATCGCTCCGCTTAAAATTTTCCTGGGTCGACCGAGGTCAACTTCCAGGTACATTTCGATTAAGATACAGCCGCAGGACATCCAGAGCACCTTGAAAAAAATTGAATCCGCCTGGAAGGAATTCAATCCAAACGCTCCGTTCGAGTACTCTTTTTATGATACGGTCTTTGAGCAGCGCTACAGACAGGAACAGAATCTACGTACCCTTTTCCAGTACTTCAGCATTCTGGCCATCTTCATCGCCTGTCTCGGTTTGTTCGGGCTGGCGTCTTTTGCGGCGGAGCGGCGCACCAAAGAGATCGGGATTCGAAAGATTTTAGGGGCTTCGAGCCGGGGATTGGTGTTCTTACTGTCCAAGGAATTTTCGAAATGGGTGCTCATTGCCAATATCTTCGCCTGGCCGGTTGCCTATTATGCCATGTCTCGGTGGCTCAGCGGGTATGCTTATCGGACATCCATTGATCCATCGGTGTTCATTCTTTCAGGTTTTGTAGCGTTGGCTTTGGCATTGATTACCGTGAGTGCTCAATCCATCCGGGCGGCCCTGGCCAATCCGGTTGAGGCGCTTAAGTATGAGTAGGAAAAATCCTTCAATTGAATAGAATGGAATCGGATCCCTGATTGCCGAAATCCCGATGCTTCGGGGTGGATTCGCTGCGGTATGAATGAGATGAGACGAAAGGTTTCGATATGGAGAATGGAGACCGGAGACCGGAGACCCTGTGATTGCATGTGGCATAGAAACAGGAGTTTTGGATATCAGTGGATCAGTAGGAAGGACATTGGGTGATCAGAATATCAGAAGACGCGAATCCCGAGTCGGAAGATGAGAGGTTAGAAGCAGAGAAGTAGCAGAGCTGAATGCGGGATACAAGAACCCCGAAATCCGAAACTCGAAACTTTCAACTTTGAACTTAAAAACCAACCTCACCGATTTGCATTCGGTTAGCATTTGTAAGAAACGATTCAAAGATCTTTACGCGGCCCATCTTTTAGTGGCCGCGTTTTTTTTGAAACATTTGTATGCATAATACATATACTTAGATGTATGCATGATGCATAAAAATATGAAAGGGATCTTAGCCATGGTCGATTTAACCAAGCATGAAGAAATTTTACTGATTACGATTCTGCATTTAAAGGAAACCGCCTATGGTGTCTACATCAGGCGCCATATAAAGGAAACAACCGGTAAACAATTGAATTACGGAACCCTCTATCGTATGCTGGACCAGTTGTTTCCTTTATATGGCGCCTGATGTAGACACCATAGGCGGTTTCC
>CAZYTI010000461.1:0-4457 GCA_964650065.1 uncultured bacterium | reverse complement strand
CAATTATTAGTAATTAATAATTATCGCTTTAATTTTTCTAAACATTATATTTTTTTAGCGTTCTCATCAGACACAAACCATTTATGAAAAAGCTTATCCTGAACATCATCATCTATTTTCTCATACTGGTCGATGAGAAGATTGGAGTCCAGTACGAATAATGCCATGTCCCTAAATTCAACGACATAGAATCTGGGATAGTCGAATACCGCCTTAAAATTGGCCAGGCCGTAGGTGGTATCGGTCGCGTGTTCATGGTTGCCAATGACAGGAAGATAGGGTATATCGTTGAGGAGGGGGTGTTCGATTTTATTTTCTTGAATGAATGTGGCCCAGTGAGCCGGACGTCGACCGTCATTGGCCACGATATCCCCAATATTTAAAATGACCGCGTTTTGAGAATTTTTTGCAGCGGTATAGATGGTGTCTCTTATGAACCGCCTTTCTTTGCCTCCATAGTCCGGCATTTTACGAGCCCAGTTGACAGTACCGACAATCCCGTTACCAATAAGATATAGCTCATAAAATGGAAAAATCAACATTTTCCAGGTGAGCCAGTTGGACTTTTTTAAGAACGTCTCTCGAATACGCCAACCGCTCTGATTGTCGCTATAGACAATGAGTGTGGGATTCGTTTGTATAGGTGCCTGGGATAACAATTTTTCTACTCTGTAGAAATCTTCGGAATACTTTTCGGTGACGATCCCCACGGGTGCACAATTCAATCCGATGAGGATTAGAGAAAAAATGCTGATAAATGCGATGAGTCGTAATTTTAATGGTTTCGTTTTAAATTTCATCAGTCATTATTCCTGGCGGATAATTCCGAGTAATGTGAATTCAACTGTCGTTTCATCGAAACCGAGATACACTTTCACCCATTTGCTCCATTTGTTCCTGGATTCTCTGAAAGTCTGAATTTTGACCTCCCATTGGCATTCTCGATGCGTATTTTTATTCAGGCGTTTCATGTATTGCGACTGCTGAGACTGATCGGGCAATAGAATGACTGTGTCTTTGCCGATGTCTTTCCTTTTGAATAAAGGTTCTCCATCCAGGCTGAGGTCATAGCGGTATCGACTCTCCTCCTTCGAATTCAGTTCTGTTTCCACAGCGAGATCGACAAAGGTGAGTACTTGCAGGTCACCAGAGGCGTTTATGGTAAAGCGATCCAGAGGATTAATCCTGTCGAACCAGTATCTACCGGTTTTATCCCGGCGTTCCTTCAATATCCGCAAGAGGTAAGCAGCAGCATCCGGGTTGGAATACTGCGCCTGGGCTACAACGGCCCCGAGCTGTTCATCGTTGAAGGACATGACCAGCTTGGCTCCCCAGAAACCATCGCGATTCGTGCAATTCTCAAAGGCCGGATTGGGGATGTTGTGCTTAAATCCCCCTGGCCTGGTCAAGTCAGATTCATACAGTCCTATGGAAGGATATTGAAAAGGCCCGAGTTTCTCATAGGGTCTGACATAAAAACCTAAAGTTAACATGTTAATCCCGAGTTCATGGGGATCGATGGCATTTTCGTGTCCGGCCTGGGGTTCCCTGGGGCCATGGGCCGCACTTCCTAATGTCGATCCGAAATCGAGAAGGTAGTGCCGGATGTAGCTTTTTCCATCTTCTGTAATATAACTGTCGTATGAATTGCCGGATTTGGTATCGGTATGGTTTAACCACGCTGCCATCACTCGGAGGCCTCTCAATTCGCGCCGGTGCTGATGCGGTATGAAATCGTTGGGGTCGTCTTTTCGAAATCCTTGATATGGGAAGGGTCCAATTTTCATACCGGGGACATATTTACTGGCAAGGGCCCGAATACGGCCATTGGGAAGTTTCTGGATCCTTTCCAGGATATCGATGAGATCATTTTTATTCATGAAGCGTGATTTACCCTTCTCATCGGTGAATTTCACTTTATCCCCAATTGTTAAGATATCCGGATGAAAGACGGCGATATAATTTTCCGGGACATGGTAGCCAGCGGCATAGAATAGCTTTGTGGATATGACCTCGGCCCCGGTAGCCAACTCTGAATACGCTATTGGATCAAATTTGATCACATACCGGTTGCCTAAACTATCCTTGATGTGGAATCCGGGCGTCACGCCCTCTGCTTTCGCACTGGTGATTGTCCATTTGTCACGCATATCCGGACCCTCGACCGTATCGGGTCCCCTGGAGATTTTTTCGATAGACATTTTTTTCATGGCATTCCGATTGGTGAACCAGCTCGAGTTGGGAACTTCGTCGAATGCATCCACGTTGAAAGCCTGCTTTGGCTTGCCGAAAAGATGGCGTAATTGTCTGGAAAGGTCAAAGGATTGTTGGAGCTGCATTGTGAACTGCTTGTTGAAACTATCAGAGACAAGATTGTAATTTCTCTCTTCGGGTTCCCCGATGTGCTGTCTGTCGTCCGGTAGGGGCTGAGGTGGAATGAAGCGATGACTGGAGCTGCAGGATATGATGCAGCAGAACAAAACTGATGTGAGTATCACTGTCATTTTCTTATTTTGTATGTATTTTTGGATCTTCATTTTTTTCTCCGGTGTTGTCATTTCATCTCCGATTGACTAGTTTAAAGTGAGATAAACCCTGAATTGCTCTTTGCTTCGCCCCATCATGAAACGAATAATTTCGTTTTCTCTATCGTAAAGCCTCAGACCTATACCGCCACAGACCTGCAGATAATCGTCATCGAAATCCCTGAAAATATCATGGGACACCTGTCCGACATCGAGAAAAAGGAAGGTATCCAGGGGGTTCTGAGCGGTTTTTCGTATGGGATAGTAATATTCGATGGAACCCAGTATCATATCCATGTCCCGGAATCGGCCGCGTTTAAATCCCCGAATGGTTTCACGGGTGCCAAGTTCGCTGAGATAATAAAATGGAGCCGTTCTGCCAGTGAAGGGTACTGTCATTTCACCCGCGATTCGAAGTGCAAGTGTGCGTCTGTAGAACAAATGTAGATATTGCTTGATGTCCGCTTTCATTTTCCAGTAGCCATATTCGGTGTTTTTTATCTGAGAGAAAACGCCCAGATTCAATTGAATTTCCTGGCCCGATGTTGCCCACCCCTTCTGATCTCTCGTATCAATTTTAATATTAATTTGACCGCCTACCATTTTTACCTTCGTTTCCAGTCCGGGGATTTCATTTATTGTGTAGAGATCTGTCATGTGAATAGTATCTTCATTCCGGCTTTTATAGATATTGTTATGTTCGAGGCTGAATAAGGATGCCAGAGAGATTTTGGAACCGATTGCAGTGTTCAGTCCCAAATGATACCAACTGAGTTCATAAGCGAAGGCGCTTCGATCTTCTTCGTTTGTTTGCGGACCTATGCCGTAAAAGGATTCATCGGCCATTAACCGGTAGCCCATAAGAAAATCGGTGATAATGCTTGTGCCGAGAATTTTAAGTCCTGTGAATGAGATTTCATATTTTTGCCGGGTATTGAGTCCCGCTGTGGCACGTAACTTGAGAATCGAGCCCTCATTTAAAAGATTTTTTTGGTAGAACTTTAAACCCCCACCGCTACGAATGGAGTACGTGGGTTCAGCCCATCGGTGTCCATCATCAGAATGCAGGAAATCATAGATTGCACCCACCTGACCGGGCACATAGGCAACTTCGAGTACTTTGGCCATCCCTTTAAATACCATTCTAAAAGGGAAGATCAGTGCATCACCCGGGAATGAAAGGATCTGTTCCCAGGTTTGGCGGTCTTTGCGTTTTTTGGGGTATTCGATTTTTTGGTCTTTCTCGGGTTCATTTTCTTTTGACTGACCCGGTAGGGACTGAAAACCGGTCAGATTGAGAAAGAAAATCGATATGAGGAGAATCAGTGATGGTTTATTGAAGATGGATTTCTTTGATTGCTTCCTTGAATTCTTCATGGAATTTCATCCTTTTAAATTATTCAATGCACCACACCCACCAGACGTAATTTGGATTCGGGCCTTTGCCGGAAATGAAATTGTGCCGGAATAGCCGTTGTATTGTTCTCCTGATCGATGGATATGTCGATACGCAGGTAACCCTTAGCTCTTTTGACCAATGAAGTCTCAAAAGGAATAACAAGGGTCGGTGATTGTGCCAGGAAATTTATTGGATTCGAGATTTTTTGATCGAAGCCATCATAGAAACGAACGCTATAGATACGTTCCTGTATTTTGTCTTTCATGAGTGCGAATGCCACATCCTTAAAAATCAGTTTTCCGGAATCGTATTGTTCAAACTCGATGGGGGTAACGAACGAAAAGTAATAGTTCAATATTTTTTGACGGCGTTCCATTAATGTTTGGATTATATAGTCTTCAGCTCCGGGTTCAGGATAATGACTTTTTTCAACCAGTATTTTTATGTGTTCTCGAGTGAGGGCACCCACAATTTTTGCAGCCCAGTAATTGTCTGTGGATTGACTTCGACGGATTGGATTAAAAGGATGGGTC